>CABSNA010000057.1 GCA_902478865.1 uncultured Collinsella sp. | reverse complement strand
TCAAGATGTTTGCGAGTGACTTAGACGGAACGCTGCTGAACGCCCTGCACGAGGCGGATGGGACCATCCGCCGTGCCATTCGCGAGCTGACCGAGGCTGGCTTGCATGTGGTTCCCGCGACCGGGCGCTCGACGTTGCCAATCGGCGAGCACGGCTTTACGGGGCTGGCGCTCGATGCCTGCTGCTCTAACGGCTCCATCGTGCGCGACAGTCATGGCGAGGTGCTCAAGACCTGGACCATCGACCCACAGGTTACCGAGGAGCTGCTCAAGGCGTTCCCGGACATTTGCTTTGATTGCTCCACGCCCGATGGCATGTTCTCGAGCGGTTCGTTCGAGATGCATCAGGCGGGCTTTAAAAAGGACAGCCCCATCAAGCGTATTGTGATGCGCGGCATGCGTGCGCGTGGCGGCTATCACGAGGAACAGTATTTCGACCAGTCGATCGGCGATATCTTGCGTCACGATGTATGCAAGATCAATTGTCGCGTGACCTCGCCCGAGCTGGAGCGTGACCTTAAGGCGTATCTTGCCGAGCGCTCGGACCGTGTGGTCAACGCACCGTTTGACCCGGTGATGTTTGAGATCACGGACATGGCGTGCAACAAGGGCGAGAGCGTGGCCTGGCTGGCGGGCTACTACGGTATTGCCGAGGATGAGGTTGCGGTCTACGGCGACGGCGGCAACGATATCGCCATGCTCAAGCGCTTCCGCCACAGCTACGCGACCAAAAACGCAAGCGATGCAGCCAAGGCCGCCGCGAGCGCGACTATCGGCAGCTGCATGGTCCACGCCGTCCCCAAACACATGCTCGCTACCATGCATAAGCAGAATTCCCGCACCGTTATCGAATAATGTGACAAAGGGACAGTCCCTTTGTCACGGGGGCCTGTGTTCTTTGAATACGAACATATATTCGTATATATAACTAGGCTCTGGTAGAATCGGTATCGTTGACGGCAGTTCCATGTGCCGGGCAACGCCCTCCATCTGATGGGAGGTGATGCCCATGACCGATCTGATTGATTTCGTGAGACTTCTGACCGCTTTGGTCTCGTTCTTCACGGCGCTCGTCGGGCTTTCCGAGGCACTCAAGCAACGTTCGAAGCGCAACAGAAGGGGTCGCCGCCGCTAAGGCGTTGACCCCCTAATGCAAACAACGGCGCTGCCCAGCTAGCTACAACTTGGGCTGCCGTCGACACTATTCTACCCACGAATGACTTTTTGGACAATTGGTAACGCCGCTTCAAAAGCCAGGCACAACTTGCACAACCTAGGCGGTCGCTGAATGCGACAAAGGGACTGTCCTTTTGTCGCATTCAAAATATTGCCTTTACGTGTTGATGCACACGGTGTGCAATAATACTCGCACTGTGCAATAGCGCACAGACTGAGTAACAAGGAGGACGCTTGTCCCAGCTCGAGAAATGTGATCGCCGGTCCCTTCGCTCGCAGCGTGCCCTTCGCCAGGCACTTGCCAGCGAGCTTGCCGAAAGCGGCGACCTTTCGCGCATTAATGTCGCGTCGCTCACCGAGCGCGCCGGCCTTACGCGCCGCACGTTCTATTCGCACTACCGCGATATCCCTGACTTTATCAATCAAATCGAGGACGGCTTGCTGGCCGAGATCCGTGAGCGCATTGAGCTCATCACCGCAGCTCAGCTGCCCGATCTCTATCACAACATCGATGAGCTCGAGCCGGCGCCCGGTTCGGTTGAGCTGCTGCGTTATCTTGCGGCCAACCGCGACTTAATCGGTGCGCTGTTGGGTCCGGGCGGCGACCAGGCCTTCATTAAAAGGATCATCGACACTGCTCGTGAGGCTGTGGTGCCGCGTGCGCAGACGGGCATTTTGGGCCTGGCGCTGGGCACGTTCTTTGACTACTACGTCACCTACGTCGTGAGTGCCGAGGTCGGCATGATTCAGCGCTGGTTTGAGCGTGGGCTCACCGAATCGCCCGAGGCCATGGCGCGCATTATGACGGTGCTCGCTTTTGTGCGCCCTGGTGATCTGTATGGCCAACCCATCGATATCAACGTGCCGGAATACGGCATGAAGTTATTGAACTTGCAGCTCGAGGACGCGGCCGACACCTCCGCAACCGTCGAGTCCAACAACTAAGAGGAGAGACAATGAGCAAACTCGTCGAGGGCATTAAGGACCGTGTGGTCGCTGCCGCACGCGAGGCCGCGCCCGCCGTGGTGGACGCCGCGCAGAAGGCCGCGACCGCGGCCGCCGAGAAAGTTGCCGAGGCAGTTGCCGATGCCAAGAACGCGGCAGGGGAGACGTCCGTCGCTAGCGAGCCCGCCGCCGAGCCCGTAGCCGCCACCGCCGCCCACGCCCCCGAAGGCGCGATCTTCAACCCCGAGAACGCCCGTGGCAACCTGCACCTGGGCATCGACGTAGGCTCCACCACCGTTAAGCTCGCCGTGCTCAACGATGACAACCAGATCGTCTACGCCAAGTACCAGCGCCACCATACCGACGTCCGCGCTTGCGCCCGCGATTTGTTCGAAGGTGCTGCGACCGTGCTGCCGACGGCCCAAATGACCTGCGCCATCACCGGTTCGGGCGGCCTGCTGCTGTCCCAGTGGCTCGACCTGGAGTTTGTCCAGGAGGTCATCGCCAGCAAGCGTGCCGTCGAGACCCTCATCCCAGCCACCGATGTCGCCATCGAGCTGGGCGGCGAGGACGCCAAGATCATCTACTTCGATAACGGCATCGAGCAGCGCATGAACGGCACCTGCGCCGGCGGTACGGGCGCGTTCATCGATCAGATGGCCACCCTGCTGCACACCGACGCGAGCGGCCTCAACGAGCTCGCGGCCAACGCCACCACCATCTATCCCATCGCCAGCCGCTGCGGCGTTTTTGCCAAGACCGACGTGCAGCCGCTGCTCAACGAGGGCGCCCGCCCCGAAGACGTGGCCGCTTCCATCTTCCAGGCCGTCGTGACCCAGACCATCTCGGGCCTGGCATGCGGCCGTCCCATTCGCGGCAACGTCGCCTTCCTGGGCGGCCCACTGCAGTACCTCTCCGAGCTGCGCCACCGCTTCTACCTCACGCTCAACTTGGACGAGGAGCACCGCATTGTGCCCCAAAACGCTCACCTGTTTGTGGCGAGCGGCGCTGCCATGGCGCACGAGTCCAATAAGCTCAGCACGTTCCCGCAGCTCATCGAGGCCATCGATGCCCTGGGTGACACGCAGGGTGCCGAGGTCGAGCGCCTGGATCCGCTCTTTGCCACCGACGAGGACTTTGCCGAGTTCAAAACCCGCCACGACCAGGAAGTCGTCCCCAAGGGCAAGCTCGAAGGCTACACCGGCCGCGTGTTCATCGGTATCGACGCCGGCTCCACCACCATGAAAGCCGCGCTCGTGGGTGAGGACGGCCAGCTGCTGCACACCTGGTACGGCAACAACAACGGCGACATCCTAGGCACGGCCAAGGTCATCATGGCCGATTTCTACAACCACATCCCCGCGGGCTGCACCATCGGCCACGTGACCACCACAGGCTACGGCGAGGCACTGCTCATCGAGGCCCTCAAGGCCGACTCCGGCGAGATTGAGACCGTCGCGCACCTGCGCGGCGCCAAGGCGTTCCTGCCCGGCGTCGAGTTCATTCTGGACATCGGCGGCCAGGACATGAAGTGCCTGCGTGTCAAGGACGGCGTCATTGAGCACATCATGCTCAACGAGGCCTGCTCGTCGGGCTGCGGCAGCTTTATCGAGAGTTTCGCCGTGTCTATGAACATGGACGTGCGCGCGTTCGCCGATGCCGCCATCCATGCCAAGGCCCCGGTCGATTTGGGCAGCCGCTGTACGGTCTTTATGAACTCGCGCGTCAAGCAGGCGCAAAAGGAAGGCGCCACGGTGGGCGACATCGCGGCTGGTCTGTCCTATTCCGTCATCAAGAATGCCCTGTTCAAGGTCATTAAGCTGCGCGACCCCAAGGAGATCGGCAGCCAAGTGATCGTTCAGGGCGGCACCTTTATGTCCGACGCTACGCTGCGCGCGTTTGAGCAGCTCACCGGCGTTCATGCCGTGCGTCCCGACATCGCCGGCTGCATGGGCGCCTATGGTGCGGCCCTGCTCGCTCGCGATCGCGCCGGCGCCGATGGCACCTCGACCATCCTTTCGGCTGAGGACATCGCGCACCTCACTGTGACGCAAAAGCATGTCCGCTGCGGTCGTTGCTCCAACAACTGCCAGCTCACCGTTAACGACTTTGGCGGCGGCAGGCGCTTCATTACCGGCAACCGCTGCGAGAAGGGCGCTGGCCACAAAAAGCAGAAGACCGAGGCCCCCAACCTCTTCAAAAAGAAAAACGAGTTGCTGTTTAACCGCGAGGTGCTGAGCCCCGACGAGGCCCCGCGCGGCACCGTGGGTATCCCGCGCGCACTCAACATGTACGAGAACTACCCCTTCTGGCACGCGTTCTTTACGCGCCTGGGCTTTAGCGTGCAGCTGTCCGACCAGTCGAGCAAGAAGACCTACCAGGCGGGCATCGAGTCCATGCCGTCCGAGAGCGTGTGCTATCCGGCCAAGATGAGCCACGGCCACGTGATGAACCTTATCGACCGCGATGTCGACTTTATCTGGATGCCGTGCGTGCGCTGGGAGCGCAAGGAGGATCCGACGGCTGGCAACTGCTATAACTGCCCCATCGTCATGAGCTACCCCACGGCGCTGGCGCTCAACATCGACGAGATCCGCGAGCAAAACATCGAGTTCCTGTACCCGTTTGTGCCCTATCACGATAAGACCGAGCTCAAGCGCCGCCTGTACCAGGTGCTCGCCGTCGACCGCGTGGCCGATGCTGAGGCCGGTCGCGGCCGCGTGCGCGGTCCTAAAATCACGCGCTCCGAGGTCGATGCCGCTGTCAACGCTGCTTTTGAGGCCGATGCGCGCTTCCACGAGGATATCCAGACCATGGGCGAGGAGGCCCTTAAGTGGGTCGAGGACCACGGCGGCCACGGCATCGTACTCGCCGGCCGTCCTTACCATAACGACCCCGAGATCAACCACGCCCTGCCCGAGCTTATCTCGAGCTTTGGCTTTGCGGTCTTTACCGAGGATTCGCTTGCGCATCTGGTAAAGCCCGAGCGTCCGATTCGCGTCGTCGACCAGTGGATGTACCACAGCCGCCTGTATGCCGTCGCCCGTTTTGTGACGATGCGCAACGACCTGGACCTGATCCAGCTCAACTCTTTCGGCTGCGGCCTGGACGCCCTGACTACCGATCAGGTGCAGGAGATCCTGGAGGCCAGCGGCAAGATCTACACCGTGCTCAAGATCGACGAGGTATCCAACCTGGGTGCCGCGCGCATCCGCATCCGCTCGCTCATGGCGGCGCTCAAGGATCAGGAGGCCGAGCGCTTGGCCGAGGCCACGGCCGCGGGCGAGGCCTACGAGCAGGGCGATGCCGCGCCGGTGGCGCCCTCCACGGATGCCCCCGCGTTCGCAAGCCGCAAGCACACGTTTGAGGCTCAGCGCGAGAGCGCCTCGACCGCGTGGCCCAAGGTGCCCTTTACCGAGCAGATGCGCGACGAGGGCTACACCATCCTGTGCCCGCAGATGGCTCCGATCCACTTTGACCTGGTCAAAGAGGTGTTCCGTGGTGCCGGCTACAACTTGGAGCTGCTGCCCTCGACCGATCACGATGCCGTCGAGGCCGGCCTGCGCTATGTGAACAATGACATTTGCTATCCGTCGATCCTGGTGACGGGCCAGATTATGGAGGCCATCGAGAGCGGCCGGTACGACCTGTCCAAGACGGCCGTGGTTATCAGCCAGACCGGCGGTGGCTGCCGTGCCACCAACTACATCGCGCTCATCCGCAAAGCCCTGCGCGAGAGCGGCCACCCCGAGATCCCGGTGATCTCGCTTTCGGCCGTGGCGCTGGGCGAGGACAACCCCGGCTTTAAGATTACGCCGGCGCTGCTTAAGCAGGCCGTGTACGCGGTGCTCTTTGGCGACGTGATGATGCAGATGCTCTACCGCTGCCGCCCGTACGAGGCCACGCCCGGTGCCGCCAATGCGCTCTACGAGGAGTACATGGCGCGCGCCCGCAAGCTGGCGCCTAAGTTCAACAGGCATAACTACACCAAGCTTGCTCGCGAGGCCATCCGCGCGTTCGACACCATGCCGCTCGTGGGCGAGGGTACCAAGCCGCGCGTGGGCGTGGTTGGCGAGATCTTGGTCAAGTTCCACCCCACAGCCAACAACCACGTGGTCGACGTTATCGAGCGCGAGGGCTGCGAGGCCGTGGTGCCGGGCCTGCTCGACTTCTTCCTGTACTCCATGAGCAACGCCGAGCTTCAAAAAGACGAGCTGGGAAGCTCTGCCACGGCGCGCGCTAGCATGCAGGCGCTCATTAAGCTGGTGGACTGGATGCGCACGCCGGTGGAGGAGATGCTCGAAAAGTCCCGCCGCTTTGAGGCACCCGAGCGCATTGGCACCATGGCGGACAAAGCCCGCACGGTGCTTTCGGTGTGCAACAACATGGGCGAGGGGTGGCTGCTCACGGCCGAGATGCTCGATCTGATTGACCACGGTGCGCCCAACATCATCTGCACGCAGCCCTTCGCGTGCCTGCCCAACCACGTGGTGGGTAAGGCCGTGATCAAGGAGCTGCGCCGCCAGCATCCCGAGAGCAATATCGTCGCGGTGGACTATGATCCTGGTGCGTCCGAGGTCAACCAGCTCAACCGTATTAAGCTCATGATCAGCGTGGCGAAGGAGAACATGCGCGCCGGTAAGGGCTTTAAGCTCGAGAAGGTGGCGCCGCTCGCGATGGACGAGGTCACCGGCCAGATGCGTGCCCACGACGGCTGCGTGAGCTGCGGCTCGGTCGACGAGAGTGCCGTGGCGTCGGTCGCTGAGCGCCTGGGACGCGGCATTAAGAAGTAACTGGCCTGCTTTGGGCTAGATATGAGGCAAGCGGGTGGCAGCCGTACCGGCTACCACCCGTTTTGCTGGACATATGTTGCGTAAATTGCCTCACTGCCGCCTCTTATAAGATCGATTTTCGGAAGTATGCGGCAAAATCTGAATAGGCCGAGCACACCAGATATGTCCAAGCCCTGTACCTGCGGTTTTATTGGCGGAAAACCGGGGTGTGCTCAAGGCTTCCGGAATTTGCCGCATACTTCCGCAAACGACGTCTCGGTGGCACAAAAAATCGTCCTCGGAACCCTGAGATAATGAACAGATGTGGCCGTTCGCCGCAAATTACCGTCCGTTTATAGAACCCACCCCCAGCGCGCGTCCTCCTTACGGTTGAATAAATACACATCTATGGAATTACGTAAGAGAGGACCGTCCCATGAGCTACAAGACCGTTTGTGTTGCCGGCGGCGGCGTGTTGGGAAGCCAGATTGCCTTTCAGGCTGCCTACTGCGGCTTTGATGTAACGATTTGGCTGCGCAGCGAGGGCAGCATCGGCCGCACCCAGCCCAAGATCGATCATGTGCGCGAGGAGTACATCGCTGCTATCGAGGGCATGGCGGACGGCACGGGCGAGTGGTGTGCCGGTATCGCCGATAGCGGCCAGCCCTTCGACAAGGAGGCGGCACTCGCCGCCGTTGAGCGTGCCTACTCCACGCTCAAGCTGGAGCTCGATCTTGCCAAGGCCGTGGCCGACGCCGATCTGGTCATCGAGTCTATGGCCGAGGACACCCAGGCAAAGATCGACTTCTACAAGAAGCTCGCCCCGGCCCTGCCGCAAAAGACCGTCATCGTGACGAACTCCTCCACGCTGCTGCCGAGCACCTTTGCCAAGTACACCGGCCGCCCCGAGAAGTACCTGTCGCTGCACTTTGCCAACTCCATCTGGAAGAACAACATGA
>CABSNA010000056.1 GCA_902478865.1 uncultured Collinsella sp. | reverse complement strand
TATAAGAGACAGCGCCGGTACTGGGGCGGGCACGGCAGGCGACACGGGCGCCGGAGCCGCTGCGATGCCCCCGGTCGGCGACTCGACCCAGGCTTCCGCCGCGCCCTCCCCCGCTGCGCTCGCCGTGGGCTCGGTTGCGCTCGACCCCGACCGCCGCGAAGTCACGGTCGGCGGCTCGCCCATCGCGCTCACGGCCCGCGAGTTCGATGTCCTCGCCCTGCTTATGGCGCATGCCGAGACCGTGCTCACGCGCGAGCGCATCGCGCACGAAGCGCTGGGCTACGAATACGTGGGCGACACCAACAACGTCGACGTGCACATCGCGCACCTGCGCGCCAAGATCGAGGACGCCGGCGGCGCCCGCATCATCCAGACCGTGCGCGGGGTGGGCTATGTCTGCCGCGCGTAACGCCGAGGCCAAACGCGTCACCTCCATCGCCCGCGCCATCAACTGGAGCTATATGTGGCGCCGCCTGATGAGCTACGTTTGGCTCGACCTGCTGCTAGTAGTGATTGTGGCGGCGATCCTTGTCTATGGATACAACCAGACGCTGCCCAACGGCGCGTTTACCGCAGGATGGATCCCCAGCGCCACCGTTCGCGGCATGACGCTGACGCCCGCGCGCGGCTGGGACCTGACAACGCTCACCTATACCGTCGAGCTTGCGCGTACCACCAAGACTTTCCCCCTCGCGCAGGACCTCGTCACGCTATGGCCTCTCTACCTTGTCGTTGTGGGTTGGCAGGTCATCAGCGTGCTCAACATGCTCGGCGGCGCCCGCCGCGTGCGCCGCACCATGGCGCCGCTCAACGATCTGGCCCTGCGCGTGGACGAACTCGGCCGCATGCAGCTCTCCGGCGGCAAGATGGAAACACTGGAGCAGGCCATCGAGCGCGCAAGCGTCGACTCGCCGAGCGTCACTACCGGCGACGCCGACCTGGCAAGCATCGAGGTTGCACTCAACCGCCTACTGCGCCAGATGCAAGAGGCCAAGCTGCAGCAGATGCGCTTTGTCAACGACGCGAGCCACGAGCTGCGCACGCCCATCGCGGTGATTCAGGGCTACGTGAACATGCTCGACCGCTGGGGCAAAGACGACCCGGACGTGCTGGCAGAGTCCATTGCCTCGCTCAAGGCCGAAAGCGAGCATATGCAGGAGCTCGTGGAGCAGCTGCTGTTTTTGGCGCGCGGCGATGCCGGGCGCACGGTCCTGCGGCGTGCGAATACTAACCTGGCCGCACTGGTCGGCGAGGTATGCGAGGAGTCACAGATGATCGATGCCGCGCACACGTATCGACTGGCGTACGACGCTGCGCTTGTCAGCGACCCGCGCTGCGACGCGCCCGTTGACGTGGCGCTCGTGAAGCAGGCTCTGCGCGTGATCGTGCAAAATGCCGCCAAGTATTCGGACGCGGGCACGCCCATCTCGTTTGGCGTAGCGTCGGATGCGGGCGCAGGCACGATCGACATAAGTGTTGAGGACGAGGGTATCGGCATGAACCAGGAATCCGCAGCTCACGCGTTTGAACGGTTCTACCGCGCCGACAACGCACGCGATGCCGGCGCGCAGGGCTCGGGTCTGGGGCTTGCCATTGCCAAGTGGATCGTCGATAGCCATGGTGGTGTCATTGGCGTGACCTCAGTCGAGGGCGTCGGCAGCCGCTTTACGATTCGCCTGCCGCGGTAGGGGCGTCTCTCACGAATCGAAGGTGAATGCTTTTCCGCGAAGTGAACGACCTATTTTGGACCCCCGAAGCATCCACACTTTTTGACGCCAAAACTGCAGGAAAACCCTTACGAAACCGCAGGAAACGGTGCCTCCAAAGTGTCGATGCTCCAGAGGTCCGATTTCACTCGTTCACTTCATGGGAAACCATTCACCTTCGTTTTACGGCAGCCCGTCAGTCACCCTCTCGGCATTAAAAATGGGGTAAGGCCACGTGGCCTTACCCCATTTTTCGTTAGCTATGGCAGCTTGTGCGCTACTCGCGGCACAGGTGCACGGCGAAACCGGCGAACTCGCGCTTAAAGTACACGAGCTTGGTGCCGCCGTCGGGCAGCAGCACGCGCGACTCCTCGTTGACCTCGAGCCCGCGCTCAGCAAACCACTTCTCAGCCGCATCGATGTCGTTGACGGCAAAGCCAATGTGGCCCTTGGCGCCACGACCGTTCTGCTTCATGATCTCGACCAGCGAATCGTTAAAGTACGAAACCGGGGTCTCGATAACGGGCAGGCCCATCATCGTCGAGAACAGCTCCGCGATCTCCAGGGCGTCTGCCGGGTCAGTGGCGTTAATGCCCACATGGGCAACGCGCATGCCAAAGAGCTCTACCGGGTTGGCGTTCTGCTCACTCATACAGTCAGCGCCTACTGAGCCATAACATCGAGGACGGCCTTCTCGGCAGCGACGCGGTTCATGCCGGTCATGAAGGGCACGCCACTCACGTACGGGCAGGTGAGGCCCTCGGGGGCAACGGTGGTGGCGATCAGCAGGTCGGCGCCCTCGTCGCAGTAGTCCTTGGCCTCGGAGATGGCGCACTGCACGATCTCGTACTTGCCGGCGTAACCGTTGGCGTCGAGCAAGGTGGCGACCTTCTGGGCAACGAGCGTGGAAGTAGCAGCTCCAGCACCGCAAGCCAAAACGATCTTCTTCATAGGTAATGTCTCCCTTCATGGTTTACTTTAGGTAAGTGTACCGCAGCGAGCGATAGCACTCGGCCTCGATGAGCTTTTATGCCAGTTTGCTTGCGCGCTGCGTATAATACATCCAGTACGTGTTGTCATACCGCTCGCTTTATGAGTGACTAAGGACCCTAATATGCCCGATTCCCGCACACTCTGGACCGCCGTCGTTATCATCTGCATCGCCGTGTCGGTGTTCTTTAGCGTCAAAAAACGCACCACGTTTAAACGCCTGCAGCAGCTTATGGCCGCTAAGCAGTGGGACGAGTTCGATCGTTTGCTCGACGGCAAACTCACCAGCATGCTGTACCCGCGCTACAACCGCGACTACCTGCGCCTGAACTCCTATCTGCTGCGCGAGGACCACAAGCGCGCCGATGAGATGTTCGATTTGCTGCTGGGGCTCAATCTGCCCAAGATGCAGCGCGTCGACCTGGTCATTAAGGCCTTTAACTACTACGTTGGTCAGGAGGACCGCAAAAAGTCCAAGGAATTGCTGCGCGAGATCAAAGGCTTTGAGGGCGGCCAGGCCGAGGCAGTCGCGCACGAATGCCAGCTGATGTATGACACGATGATCCTCAAGCGCCACAACGATATTCCCGAGCTGGAGCGCATGCTCAAGGAAGTCGGTGGCGACAAGGTCAAGAGCTGCCGCCTGGAATACCTGCTGGCCCTGCAGTACCAGAACAAGGGCGACGAAGCCAAGTTCCAGGAGTTCCTGGAGAAGTCGGGCCAACACTCGATGGCCGTCAACGCGTAACGGGCGGCTTGTGCTAGACTTCTAGTCTCACGGGGGCGTGGCGGAATTGGCATACGCAGGAGACTTAAAATCTCTCGCCGCAAGGATTGTGGGTTCGAGTCCCACCGCCCCTACCATGTAGTGCTTACGAGCCCGTGTCCCCTGGGGATGCGGGCTCGTTTCTTTTGGATGCCGATACAGATGGTGAGTTGCGGTGGAATAGTTCTTGTTTATGCTGTTTACCAGCCTATTTAAGAACTATTTCACCGCAGCTTAGGTTGATACTCCCACATTTTTCGATGGAAGAACGTGGTTGTCTCGCACATTTTTCGATGTAAAAACGTGGTTGTCTCGCACATTTTCCAAGGGAAACGCGCATATGGCCTTATACTAGCCGAGAGGGTTGGGAGGCAATATGCAACGACAGCTTATGAGTGAACTTATCGCTTGGAAATCAAGGGCGAATCGCAAACCTCTCTTGCTTAAGGGAGCCCGCCAGACAGGAAAGACGTGGCTTCTTAACAAATTCGCAAGCCAGCAGTATCGAAACGTCATTCGTTTTGACTTTATGCTCGAGCCGAGCGCACGTTCGCTGTTCGATGGGGACCTCGACCCCAAGCGCATCATCTCCCAGATAGAACTCCTAAGTGGCCAAACCATAACGCCGGCAGACACGCTCATCATCTTCGACGAGATCCAAGAGGCGCCACACGGGATCACCTCGCTCAAGTACTTCAACGAACTTGCACCCGAATACCACATCGTAGCAGCCGGCTCCTATATGGGCCTCGCGCTCCGACGCGAAAACGAGTCATTTCCCGTCGGCAAAATCGACCAGCTCACCATGCGTCCCATGGGGTTTGCCGAGTTCGTTCGTGCCGTCGACGGCAACCCGCTCGCCGACGCCATCCTTGCCGCAGACATGAACCTTCTAGCAAACGTTACCGAAAAGCTCGAGCACTTGCTCAAGGAATACCTTGTTGTCGGTGGTATGCCCGAAGTTGTCTCCGCTTTCGCCGAGACACGCGACTTCATCGAAGCCCGAAGGCTTCAGCAGCAAATCATCGAGGCTTACGAATCCGATTTTGGCAAACATGCACCCGCCCGCATCGTTGAGCGCATGAGGTTGGTTTGGAAATCCCTTCCCGGCCAGCTTGCCAAGGAGAACAAGAAGTTTGTCTATGGCGCCCTTCGCCCCGGAGCGCGCGCACGCGATTTTGAGGAAAGCCTCCAGTGGCTCGCGGACTACGGAATCGTTCATAAGGTTCCGCGCGTTTCTGCCCTCAGAGCACCGCTCTCGAGCTATGAGGATCTCTCGGGCTTCAAGCTGTTTTGCATTGACACCGGCATCCTTGGAGCGCTCTCCAGCCTCCCCCCGACCATCGTCCTAAACGGATCCGCTGTTTTCACTGAGTTTAAGGGCTCGCTCACCGAGCAATATGTCGCACAGGAACTCTTGCTGCAAGGCAAAAGTCCTGCGTACTGGTCCTCTACCTCCGGCAATGCCGAAACCGACTTTGCCATCGACCATGCGGGAACCGTGCTTCCGCTTGAGGTCAAGGCGGCGGAGAACCTCAAAGCAAAGAGCCTGAAAATAGCCTGCGAAAAATTCAAGCTCATGCGTTGTGTGAGGACCTCCCTGGCGGCATATAGAGATGAGGGCATGCTCGTCAATATTCCGCTTTGGGAGATTGGGCAAATCGACAAGCTGGCATAGGCGCTGTGGGGACGCCCCGCAAGGACTGTCCCCAGGTGTCGGCAGAAAAGGAACGTCCCTAAGTGCCGGCTGTTGAGTTGCGGTGGAATAGGGACTGTTTGGGGCCCGAAAGGGCGATTTTAGTCCGTATTTCACCGCAACTTATTGGAGGGTGCTGAGGCTGGGGGTCCAGCCGATGGTGGGGGTTGTGCCGTCGAGGGTCTCGTTGATGGTGGCGGCCATGCCGGCGAGTAGGCTGTTCTCGCTTACGGTGAGCGTCTTGTAGCCGCCGGCACGCATGAGCTCGCGGATCACCACGGCGCCGGCCAGAATCACGCCCGCGCGTTTGGGCTGTACACCCGGTAGCGTGGCGATGCCTTCCGCGTCCAACACAGACATGCGCTCGATAGCGGCCGAGACCTGCTCCAGCGACAGCTCGCGTAGGTGCACAAAGCTCGAATCGTACGGTTCCAGCTCGTGGACCAGAGCCACCAGCGTAGTCACCGTGCCGCCCACCGCGACTAAGCGTTCGGCGCGCTCAAAGTCGACAGGCAGGCCCTCAAAATAGGCGGCGAACTGCTCGCCCGCCCACGCGGCAGCGGCAGCAAGCTCGCCATCCGCGGGCGGCAACGCGGAGAAAAAGCGCTCCGTCACGCGACGGCAACCGATGTCCAGCGAGCGCGTTCCCTCCAGCGCAAAGACGCTGCACTCCGGAGCGTATACGCCCGTCGCGAGCTCCGTGGAGCCGCCGCCCGAATCCGCGACGATGATGCGCTCGCCGGCAAAGTCGTGCGCCACGCCAAAAAATGTCAGGCGCGCCTCGACCTCGCCCGGAATCACCTGTGGTTTGAGCCCCAACTCGCGCAGGCCGTCCAGCAGCAGCGCGGCATTGGACGCATCGCGCGCGGCACTCGTGCACGTGGTGCAGACGCACACGGCCCCAAAGGCACGGGCCTCGTCCACAAACATGCGGCACGCAGCGAGCACACGCTCGACAGCCGCCTCGCAGAAGCGCCCCGTCGCGTCCACGCCCTCGCCCAGGTCGGTAATCTCGGTATGCTTGGACGATTCCACAATCGCTCCGCCCTCGACCTGGGCCAACACCAGTCGCGACGACACCGTTCCCAGGTCGATCGCGGCCACCTTATAGCGTTTGCAATTTGTCATTGCGGGCTCCCCTCCGGGCGCTATTTGCCGTTGGACACGACCGTCTGGCCCTCGACGCCGTTAAACCCAAACAGCATGTCGAGCGCCTGGATGTACCACGGCGCGTCCTTGCCGACTTCTTCGATTTCCTTGGCCACTTCGCTGGCCTTCTTGGCGTTTGAGGACTTTTTGCTCGACGACGAATCCGAATCCTCGTCCAGACCCTGTACTTCAATCCTCTTTTCGCCGGGCATCACCATGCCCAGTTCCCGTGCCCGATCCTTAATGCCCTCTTCCGAGAGCCACTTGTCAGTGTCTTTTTTCATCTCATCTCTGTATTGCTCGCGAATCTCGACCTGCTTGGCCAAGATGTCGTTCGAGCGTTTTGCCACGTACAGGTCGCGTACGGGAAAATACAGGCTCACGAGCGCCAGCGCCACCACGATACCGATAAACAGCGGACGCAGAGAGCCATGCGTAAAGTCATAGATCGCCTTGACCACCGCATTGTCGTTGGCGTAGCGCATAAAGTCCGAGCCCGAAAGACGGCTCGAAGGCCTGCTCGACCTGTCGTGCGTCTGGGCCGAGGGACGCGACGCATGTGTCGAACGTGCCGGGCGCACCGGTCCATCTGCCGAAGTATTCACATGAGCATTGGGGCGCGAGGTACTTGTCGGGCGCTGCGTGGAGCGGTCGGCGCCGGCGTAGGCGGACCCACCGAGCTGCACCGTGCGCGCACGGCGAGGCGACGGCTCACGCGAACCGGCGGAATAGTACCTGTTGTCGTAAATCTGATCCATGTGCGCCTTGTGCGGTTGAGGTTTGTTTGCGCTAAGTATTCTAGTTATAGCACGAGCGCGCGCACCACCTTCGGCAGCCTTTGCTCGACATAAAAAAGGCGCTGAGCCATATGGCCCAGCGCCCAATGGTGCTCAACAGCGCCCGGCTGGAGCAAGGCGAATCCGAGTCTTCCCCGCCCCCGCGAGCTCCGCGTGCCTAGCGAATGTTGTAGAACGCGGCCTTGCCGGCGTAGCGCGCGCTGCCCTCGAGCTCGTCCTCGATGCGAATGAGCTGGTTGTACTTGGCGATACGGTCGCTGCGGCACGGGGCGCCCGACTTGATCTGGCCGGCATTGACGCCCACGACCAGGTCGGCGATCGTGGAATCCTCGGTCTCGCCGGAGCGGTGGCTCACGATGCAAGCGTAACCGGCCTCCTTGGCGGTCTCGATGGCCTCGAGCGACTCGGTGAGCGTGCCGATCTGATTGACCTTAACCAGGATCGCGTTGGCGGCACCCAGCTCGATGCCCTTCTTGAGGCGCTCGGTGTTGGTGACGAACAGGTCGTCGCCCACCAGCTGCACCTTGTTGCCAATGCGGCGGGTAAGCTCAACCCAACCGTCCCAGTCCTCCTCGGCCATGCCGTCCTCGATGGAGATGATGGGATAGGTGTCGACGAGCTTCTCCCAGTAATCAACCATCTGGGCACTCGTGTACTCCACGCCCTCGCCCTTGAGCTCGTACATGCCGGTCTCGGCGTTGTAGAACTCGGTCGAGGCCGGGTCCATGGCGTACATGAAGTCGACGCCAGGCTTAAAGCCAGCCTTCTCGACGGCCTTGGTAATGTACTCGAACGGCTCGGCATTGGTCTTAAGGTTGGGCGCAAAGCCGCCCTCGTCGCCCACGCCGCCGCCCAGGCCGGCCTCGTGCAGCACGCCCTTGA
>CABSNA010000055.1 GCA_902478865.1 uncultured Collinsella sp. | reverse complement strand
AGCTCGTCGATACCGACGTTCTTGTACACAAAGCTGTCGACGCCCGCCTCGCGCGCCTGGTCCACAAAGGTGATTTCGGGCATACCCGTCATGATAATGACGCGGCACTCGGGCAGTTGTTCTTTGATGCGCGCCGCCGCCACGATGCCGTTGGAATCATGCTCGGTGCATACGTCCATCAGTATCATGTCCGGGCGCTCCTTAAGCACAACGTCCAAGGCATCCGAGGCGTCGGCGATCGCGGCAACAACCGTCATGTCGGGCTGGTCACCGACGGAGCGCGCGAGGCTCTCGCGCAAGATAGCCTGGTCTTCGACGATTAACACGCGAATCATGAACTTCTCCTTTGGACCGTGGCGCTGGAGGCGAGCGGGATGGACACCGTAAGCGTGAAGGGCGGGGCGGTGTGGACTTCCAGGCTGCCGCCCAGATTCTGTGCGACATGCCTCATACCTGGGATACCCGTTCCCTCGCGATACGATACGGGTGCAGGCGCGCCGTCGTTAGAAACGGTCATCCGCGCAACAGCGCCGTCTTCCGACGTCTCCTGCCACAGACGCACGTGGACCCGATGCGCCTGTGCATGCTTGGTGGCATTGGTCGAGGCCTCGCGGATAATCTGCAAAAATGCGGCGGCGACACGCGCGTCCTCAGGCAGCGCACCCTCAACATCGATCTGCACACTCACCAGGCCAAAGGCATGGACGATATCTCCCAGTTGCTCTGCCGGTTCGGTGTCGCCCCCGCTGCGCAGATCGGCAGCGATTGAGCGCAGCAGCGGGTCGATCTGCTCGAGTGACTCGTCATCCAGGCGCCCCTCCTCCAGATAACGATGGAGGATGGACAGGCGCTGCCCGATCACGTCGTGCACGCGAGCGCGCATACGCAGATAGGCCGCATTGTCAGCAACTTTTTTGACTTCTTCGATCTGGGCTTGGAGCTCTTGGCCCGCAAGCTCAAGCAGGTGGTTGGCTTGCGCCAGGCGATCATGGGCATGCGCATACTCTGTTACATCCAGGCCGATAATGCGCTCGAAGAGGCGGCCCGAAACCATAACGTCATCGTGCACAAACAAGCGAATCTCGGCGGGAGAAACCTCGACCACCGCCCGCGCCTCACCAAAGCGGTCCAGATTAATCCGCACGCGGTTCTGGCTGCTTTCGGGCATTTGCATGCTGAGTTTGCGCAGGTCGTTCCATGTACCGCTCATATCGCCTAGGTCGGTGGGCATATGAAGCTCCACCAGGTTTTTTCGCATGCAGCGGTTCATGAGCAGCGGACGGCCCCTCGGGTCCAGATACAGGATGCCCACGGGAATCACGTTGATGGTTTCGATCGTCGAGAACGCAGTGATATCCTCCTGGCGGTTGCGGACATCCATCAAGAGCGCCGCAATGGAGCGGAACAGGAAAAACGCTCCCTCTGCGATAAGGACAACGGTCCACGCCGAGCCCATGGCAAAAACCACCGGTGGTGTGACGGCGACAACGAGCAACAGTTCGGCCAGCATGACGGGGCGACGATAGTGCACCATAAGCACCATGCCGTAGGCAAAGATCACGGCATTGAGCCACAACGCTCCGCCCATTGCCCTGGCGCAAACGTCAAGCGGCGCCACCAGATATGAGCCAGACGACGCGAACAAGATGAGCGCCGAAATAATTAGGTGAAGCACAAGGCTCGCCTCGTAGGCACAAATCACCTTACGGTTATAGGACGAGCGGCGCGATGCGATGAGCGGGACGTGGATCGTCCGCAGACACGCAGCCAGGGCAAAGACAACATCGAGCGCAACGATTTGGGGAAGAATGAGCGAAATCTGCATCGTCACTCACCCGCCCTCGGCATCAAGACGATCATGCGCAGCTGGCCGGGCTCGCCCTCAAGGCGGTATGCCACGTTGCGCCCTTGCAGAGCGCTTTCGAGCTCTTGCGCAGCGGGCGTCTGCGAAAGATCTGCATCATCGTTGGAAAAAAGCGTGGCGCGTAGCTCGACACTGCATCGGTCATGGTCGCCCAAGTGATACATAAGCGCCGGATGGTCGGTGGTGCAGGCAAAAAACGCAAAGTCATACACGCAGTCGTACAGGGCGCTTACCGTACTGGCGTGCAACGGGCGCCGTATGGCGATAATCGAGGCGCAATCGATATCGATGGTGCGCAGGTCGCTTGCGAGCTCGTTGGCAATGAGCTGAATGCGGTCGCGATCAAAACCGCTCTCCCCGTGCTGTGCCAACGTGAGCGACCCCTTGCGCTTGCAATAGGCGACGAGCATCTTGGCGCGCTGCAGCATGCGGTAACGCTCGTGCGAAGACGATTCATCGGTCAACGGCGGCAGCGAGCTCAGCAGGTCGTACATCCCTTCGAGCGCGCGGGCAAGCGCCTGGTCCACGTCTTGGACCAGCAAGGTCTCGGCCTCTTGGTCTGCCAGGTGCGTCTTAAGGTCGTAGTCGGCGGCGAGCAGCTCATTTTGACGCTGCAGCTCCATACGACGATGTGCCAGTTCACGGTTAAGCTCGTTGAGATCCGACACGTCTTGGGCAAGCAGGGCCGATCCGCCCAGCAGTGGAAAGGCACGGTACATCACATCGGGATCGGACGCCACGGCAAAGGCATGGGCGCGGCTGTGCGCCTGGGTCCGCAACTCCTCGCGCACGCCTACCGGCATTGGCTTTGACACTGGCGTGGCATAGACTTCCTGCAGGTCGCGCGTTAGAACTTTGAGGTCAAGCGGCAAGGTGTCGAAAATGCCGGCGATGTCGTGATATGACGGAACGACACCGCAATCGAGACAGATTTCCATCGCCACCACGCACAAGACGCAATAGACGAGCGAGAAGTTGAGCCTCCATGCCCAGGGCACGCGCAACGCATATGAGATGGCAAAGAACGCGCCGCCCAGCAGCACGAGCGCCGCCGTGCCCGAGAAACGTTGGATGCGAAAGGACGAGGACCGACCCACCGGGATAAAAAAGGCCACAAAGTTAAAGGCCGTCCACACGAGGACGGCGAAATAACCCCAGCCGTACGTGTAATCGTTGCTCCAGGTGTCGCTTGTACGGTCAAAGTGGAAGACCTGCTGGTGAAAATCGTTGGTGAGCACAAATCCGATAAGCAGGATAGCCATAATCCACAGCGCAGCGCAGTAGCGGCGACCCAGGCGGTGTTGCTCCAGGCCCGCAAGGCGCAGACCACACAACTGGTAGAGCGGCGGAATGAGCGTCATGGGCACGTAGTACAGGTACCACAGCACGGTGGCATAGAACGGCGTGAACGACTTGTACTTGAGAATGACTTCGATCATCCACAGGGCGCAGATGGTGGCGATGGCAACAAGACGGCGGCGCAACACATAGTCCAAACAGCGCAGATAGACCGATACGCCCCAGATCGAAAATGCAATTGCGGCAACAAGCAACGGCAGAGAGTTCGAATGGACGAGCGCGTCCACGACCTCTTCGGACACCTCGCTATAGGCGGGCGCGGCGTTAGAAAGTTTGGGGTCGAAGGCGAACAGTGCCGGCAAGACTGCCAAAAGCATGAGGAACAGTGCGGTGATGGCGCCGGCGATAGCGAAGACGCGGTGACGGTACGCCTGATGTGTTATGCCAACAAGGAATCGCGGCATGGCGAAGAGCCTGCCGCCCCCGGGATCCGCCACGGGTGCGGATCGGGCGGCCGCGTGGCCGATATGTCGCTCGCGGGTACCCATAGTGCTTTTAGTGTACCGACAGGCAGGCTCAAAAAGCGGGCCACATGTCCCAAAATCCGCAGACGGCAAGGCGCCCGGCGAACATTAACTGCTCGCCGGGCGCCTTGGTTAGGAGGCTATGGGAATGAGCACGCGAAATTCACAGCGGTCAGACCCGCCCCCTAAGGGCCTGAGGTGCTCAAGATTGGGAGCGACAAGCCCGACGAAGCGTACTTAGGTACGCGAGGAGGGTTGGAGCCCCAAGGTTGAGCGCCTCAGTGCCCTTAGGACAGGTCCTCACCATTCGTTTCAATGACATGCTTGTACCAGTCGAAGCTCTTCTTCTTGGAGCGCTTGAGGGTGCCGTTGCCGGCATCGTCGCGGTCGACGTAGATAAAGCCGTAGCGCTTGGACATCTCGCCCGTGCCGGCAGACACCAGGTCAATCGGGCCCCAGGTGGTGTAGCCCAGCAGGTCAACGCCGTCCTCGGTCACCGCATCACGCATTGCGGCAATATGCTGACGCAGGTAGTCGATACGGTAGTCGTCGTTGATGGAGCCATCCTCCTCGACAACGTCCCTGGCGCCCAGGCCGTTCTCAACCACAAACAGCGGCTTCTGATAACGGTCGTACAGGTCGTTGAGCGTAATACGGAAGCCCAGCGGATCGATGACCCAGCTCCACTGGCTCTCCTGCAGGTAGGGATTCTTGGCGCCGGCGAAGGCGTTGCCCTGGGTGCGCTCGACATCGGGGTTATCGGCACCGGCGGAGCAACGGGTACTGTAATAACTAAAGCTGATGAAGTCGACGGTGTTGGCGGCCAGGATCTCGCGGTCCTCGTCGGTCATGCCCACATCGATACCCAGACGCTCGAGCTTCTTGACGGCATAGGCCGGGTAGTAGCCGCGGCTCTGGACGTCGACGAAGAAGTAGTTGTCCTGATTGTCGAGCTGTGCCTGGCGCACATCGCCCGGACGGCAGCTGTAGGGGTAGTAGCTACCTGCGGCGAGCATGCAGCCGATCTTGACCTCGGGGTCGATCTCGTGGGCGATCTTGGTTGCCCAAGCGCTGGCGACGAGCTCGTTGTGGGCGGCCAGGTACTCGACGGCCTCTTTGTTCTCGCCCTCCTCAAAGACCAGGCCGGCACCCATAAACGGCAGGTGCAAGATCATATTGATCTCGTTGAAGGTGAGCCAGTACTTCACCAGGCCCTTGTAGCGGGTGAAGATCGTGGTCGCGAGGTTCTTGTAGAAGTCGATGAGCTTGCGGTTGCGCCAGCCGCCGTACTCCTTGATGAGGTGAATCGGACAGTCGAAGTGCGTGATGGTCACGAGCGGCTCGATGCCGTGCGCCTGGCACTCGCGGAATACGTCCTCGTAGAAGGCCAGGCCGGCCTCGTTGGGCTCGGTCTCGTCACCGTTGGGGAAGATGCGGGTCCACGCCAGGCTCATGCGGAAGGTCTTAAAGCCCATCTCGGCAAAGAGGGCGATGTCTTCCTTGTAGTGGTGGTAGAAATCGATGCCAGTCTGCGCGGGATAGTAATAGCCGTCCTCGAGTTCGAGCATTTTACGCTGACCGGAGACCACCGCATAGCGCTCGGGGCCGTGCGGAGCCACATCCACGTTGGCCAAGCCGCGGCCGTCCACGTCGTAGGCGCCCTCGCACTGGTTAGCAGCCGTCGCGCCGCCCCACAGGAAGTCATTACGGAAAGCCATGCATCGATCCTTTCATACGCTGCTTGTCGTGGTTTCAGTATCCCCGCAAACGGGGTGCCAACCAACGGCAACGGCACAGGTCGACACTTCTTTTCGCACACGGTGGCCCGGCGACCGCCCACAGCTGACACTTTTTGATACCCGCCTGCCCAAACCACCACAAGGGGGACAGGCACCTTTGTGGTGGTTGGGGGCGGTTTGTCTTGATCTGTAACAGGTAGAAACGATTTAGCCCGCTAGATGTTACAGATCGAGACAGAAGATTCTAGTCGCAGGCGATGTCGAGGTTCTTGCCGATGAGGCCTACGTAGCCGCCTTCGCCGGCGGGATATTTGACTGAATAGGAAAAAAAGGAAAAAATAGGAAAAAAAGGAAAGGAGACTCATGACTGAAACCATCTTCTCCCCCTCATTTGGAAATCGCCCGTCCTATCTGGTGGGGCGCGGGAGCGTGATTTCGACATTCATCTCCGGCCTTGAGCAGGAGCCGGGCAATCGAGACCGAGCCATGCTCATGCTCGGCCAGCGAGGCAGCGGCAAAACGGTTCTGCTGTGGGAACTTGCCGATCGCGCACGCAAGCTCGGCTTTGTTGTCGCCACGCCCACCGTAGCCTCCGAGGATATGCTCGAGCGTATTGTTGAGAAGATCCAGGAAGCGGGCGAGCCCTACGCCAACAAGCATCGGCTCCCCAAACTTGCGGGCGGCAGCCTGAGCGTCTTCGGCTTCTCAGCCGGCCTTGAGTTCACGCGCGATGTGCAGGAAACCAAAAGCTTCCAGTTCAAGCTCACGCAGCTGGCGCGCAAGCTGACCGAGCAGGGACACGGCATCCTCATCCTCATCGATGAGCTCCAGGCCAATTCGCCCGAGATCAGACAGCTCGTCACCGCCTATCAAGAGCTGGTCGGCGAGGGGCTCAACGTCGCGCTCGTCATGGCGGGCCTCCCGGGAGCAGTCTCCGCGACACTCAACGACCGCGTACTGACATTTCTCAACCGCGCACGCAAGGTCACGCTCGAACCGCTTTCAGTTGGAGATGTGGATGCCTACTATCAGCGAGCTTTCGAAGAGCTCGACCTTGATATTCCAGGCAATCTTCGGCTGGACGCTGCTCGCGCAACTCAGGGCTCGCCCTACATGCTGCAGCTCATCGGCTACAACATCGCCAATCGTTGCCAGGCAGGAGAACACGTAACGCCAGAGCAAGTCGACGGAGCAATCGAAGCGTCAAAGGCCGATTTCGAAAACGATGTGTGCGAAACGACGCTCGCCGCGCTATCGGACCAAGATGTTGCGTTTCTCGCTGCAATGACCGATGACGAAGACGGCGTGTCGCGCATTTCCGATGTGGCCGAGCGCATGTCAGTCACACCCGACTATGCGCAAAAGTATCGCCGGCGCCTCATCGACGCCGGCGTAATCGAACAGGCGCGCCGCGGTTACGTGCGCTTCGCCGTACCATATATGGCTGACCACCTGCGCAGCCAGCTCTAGACAACCACCGCAATGGGGACAGGCACCTTTGTGGTGGTTGGGGGCGGTTTGTCTCGATCTGTAACAGGTAGGCCGCCAAAACCGGGCTTGGTGTTACAGATTGAGATTGTTCGGTCTGTCCCCTACAGTTTGTCTAAATCTGTAACAGGTAGAGACGATTTAGCCCGCTAGATGTTACAGATTGAGACGGAAGATTCTAGTCGCAGGCGATGTCGAGGTTCTTGCCAATGAGGCCTACGTAGCCGCCTTCGGCAGCCTTGGGGCTGCCGGCGTGGCAGAGGACCCACTTGTCAGCCTTCCAGTAGCAGTAGCTGTCGCCGGCCGCAGGCATGTCGGCCGCGGTCGCGGGACGCGGCCCGTTGGTGCCGGCGGGAAGCGCTACCATCACCTGGAAGCCGCCTTCGTCGACCATGCAGGGCGTGTAGTGGAGCGTGGTGTTGAAGACCTCGACGACCGTACCCGCCGGCACGCGGAACGCCTTGACGCACGCAGTGTCGAGCTTGCCGCCCTCGATCTCCCAGCGATGTGCCACGAGCAGGATAAAGTCGCGTGCACCCAGGTTGAACTCGCTCGCGCGGTGGTACTCCAGGCAGTTGAGACGCGTGTTGTGGCCGTTGCACCAGCCGAGCTGGAAGGGACGGCCGCCAAACATGAGAAAGCCCAGTTTATCGGCATCCTTGACGCCCTCGAGCTCCGGCGCGCTTGCTACGTACTTGCTGCCCTCGGGGATGGGCGTAGCGGAAAGCGCCCCGACGAGCGGAGCGGTCAGGTTGGACGGAACGTCGTTCCACACGCGGCCATAAGATTTGAACTCGGGATCTGATACAGAGTAGATATGCATGCTCGCTCCTGTTCGTTTATGTGACAGTATGAACATTCTAGAACTATCTCGTTCCGTTTTGAGCGCCCAGCATGAAAAAGCGCCCCACAAAGAGCGGGAGCGCTTCTGGCGCAAACGCTATTCCTGCCAGCAGCCTTACGCCTGCTGATAGTGCAGGTGCTTCTCGTCGATATCGGCCAGGTCGCGGTCGAGATAGCGGCGCGCGAGCCAGTTTGCCATGGGGAGGTTCTGGTCCAGGTAGTTACCGCACTCCTCGGGAGCGGCTCCGGGGACATCACCCTCAAAGTCGGCGACAAACTCGAACAGCTCGCGCACGAGCGGCAGAATCTCCTCGCTCGTCAGCTCACCAAAAACGACGAGGTAAAAGCCCGTGCGGCAGCCCATGGGGCCAAAATAGACAATGCGACTCGACCAGTCGGCATGGCTGCGAAGGAACGTCGCGCCCAGGTGCTCGATGGTGTGGCACTCGGCCGTGTTCAT
>CABSNA010000054.1 GCA_902478865.1 uncultured Collinsella sp. | reverse complement strand
GCCGTTTCTGTACCAGATCGTGCGCCGTGGAGGCGGCGAGCAACCGCGCCAGGTTGCAGCGGCAGCTGAGGGTTCCTACCGAGAAGAAAAGCCCAAACGCAAGGGCTTGCTCGCTGCAATCTTTGGGAAGTAGGGAAGCGCAGCGCGGGACGGCTCACAGGCGTGCGGGCGTTTCGGTCGCAACGTGCTGCTACCCTTGCGTTTCGCCATTGGTCGCTTCGTTGATGGCGCGGTACTCGGCACTCAGCTCGCGCGCCAGCTCTTCCTTGCTTGGAAGATACGGCAGGTATTTGGCGGCAAACACTTGGTCGTTGTCTTCGGGCAGCGTGTACTCGACGATCGAATCGCTTTTGTCCGCGCAGAGCACGATGCCTATGGGCGGATTGTCGCCTTCGTTCATGAGCTCACGCGTGTAGTAGTTCACATACATTTGCATCTGGCCCAGGTCCTGATGCGTAAGGTCATCGGTCTTAAGGTCGATGAGCACGAAGCAGCGCATCAGATAGTTGTAAAAAACAAGGTCAATATAGAAATGGCGCCCATCAAAGGTGATGCGCTTTTGGCGCGCCTCGAAAGCGAAGCCACGGCCAAGCTCCAGCAGGAACTTCTGAAGATGTGTGATGAGCGCCTGCTCTAGATCGCTCTCGCGAAACGCAGTATCGTCCGAGAAACCTAAAAACTCCAGTACATATGGATCGCGGATGATATCCTCGGGGCGACGAGCTGGGGCGCTCTTTTGGATTTCTTGGGTGACAGCCTCCTTGTCTTTGCTGGCAAGTAGGCGCTCGCGGAACATGGTGTTGATCTGGCGTTCGAGCTGGCGCGTGCTCCAGCGAGAGTCGGCGCATTCGTTCATGTACCAGGTGCGAGCTTCGGGGTCAGGAATGCGTATTAACCTGCGGTAATGTGTCCAGCTCAATTCGGGACGCAGTGAGTCCCGAATTGGAAATGCAAGATAGAACTGACGCATTTTGCGCAGCTCTCTTGCTCCAAAACCTTTACCAAAATCCTTGGTAAGTCTGATTGCGAGGGCCTTGAGCAGCGCCTCTCCATACTTGGCGCGCTCCTCTCCGCCCTGCTCATCAACTATGCTCTTGCCGATCTCCCAATACGCCTCAACCATCGCAAAGTTAACGGCGGTATAGGCCTTGTCGCGAGCGGCGTTGAGAATCGAGGAAACCTGCTTGTAAAAACCTTCGGGCACGATTGCCGATTCTCCACGGTTTACCAGTTCGCCCATCACTGTCGCCCCACTTTCCTCTTGTGGAATGCATCTTTATCGCATCTAGTTTAAAGCCTCGCGCGGACACGAATTGCTGTGCTGTCTGGCACCTTCGCATGGGAGCCTTGCGGTGACTAAAATGTGGCAATAGAGACAGTTTTAGCGAACCCCACGGGAGTGACGCGTATGGACAACAACACGCTGCTATTCCAGGATAAAGGTTCGGGTAGGTTTAAAGACGTTAAGATCTACCCCAATCGTATCGAGGTGCTCAAGAAGGGCACTTTTGGCGACAGGCACACCGAGATTGTCTACCTTAAGGACATCACGGGGGTCAACAGGATCAAGGGTCGCGACGTTTCCCTGCGTAACAGGCTGTTGACCGCTTGCGTCTTTAGCCTGAGTAGCCGTGCGAAGGCCCAGGAATTTGTGAAAGCTCTGAACATGGTGATGTAGCCGATAGCGGCGTTCGGGCCAAGGTAAAAATCGGGACGCAGAACGGTATTCTGCGCCCCGATTGAGTTAATGCGCCCAAAAGACTGGCTTGCCTATTCGTTAACGTCCTCGGTATTGTCGCGGTCACTGGCAAGCATTGCTGCACCTGCGACCGTTGTCGCCACGGCGGCGGCAGCGAGCCCGGCGGCAACGCCAGAGCCGTCGCCCGTGTTGGCGAGCTTTCCGCCTGAGCTCTTGCCCTGGCCTCTCTTGTTGCTCTTGCCGTTCTTGTCGGCGCCGCCTGCGTTGGAACCCGTGTCGCTGCCGGTGCCGCCCGCACTGCCCGAGGCCGCTACGGTAAAGCTTGCGGCTCCGTCGCTGGCGAGCGTGTAGTTCTGCGCCGCGTCGCCCAAGAGACCGTTCACGCGCACCCAGTACGTTCCTGCGGCAAATGTTTCGCCCTCGGCCATTGCCGTGCCCGGAGCGCCGTCCGCGTCGTGCACAAACTCGAGCTGGGCCGTGCAGGCATCGGTTTCGAGCTTGCCCTCGAGTGATGCCGCAATCTTGGCGCGCACGTCTTCGCCGGCCTTAAGGCCTTCGAGTCCCTCAAAATGGGGCGTCAGCGCGCGTGGATCGATATCGATGGGCACAGAGCCCTGCAGCCCCGTAACGGTCTCGTTGCCCAGGGCGTCGACATCCACGTATTCAATGGCAAACGCATGGCCCGAAGCTGTCGCGTTGAGCGCGTTGCTGCTGTCAGCAAGGCGGAAATGACCCTCGCCAACGGTCTTGCCATCCTGGAATGAGGCATCGCTCAGCGAGTCGCCGTACGTCATGCGCATGCGGGTCGGGAGATAGTACGGGAGATAGTACGAAGCCGTCTGCTTGTGCTCCGTATCGTAATTGCGCTGGTAGATGCTCCGGGCCAGCGCCGCATCAACAAAGTCGGATGCGATGATGCCAATGTGCTTGAGGTAATCTGACTTTGTATCCTCGGTGCCGCTGGGGTTGATGTACGGGCTCTTATACAGATGCTCGTTGACTACTCGTGCCGAGGTAAAAGGATTGCCTCCGTGCGACAAGCCCGTGCAGCTGGTGTAGTTGATAGACCAGCAGCGCTCCAGGACTTGCTCCTTGGCCCCGTTGTCGTCCTCGACATCTACCTCGTTGCGCGTGCGCCCGGTCGTTTCCTTCAGCGCATTATCGACCCAGCTGAGCTTGTCGGTTCCCGTGAGTTTGTACTTGTCCTGGGCGTATACCTTGGTGCAATAGGGCTCTTTGTCGCCTGTTTCCCCCGCGGCTTCAAAGCCCCGCGCGTCTTGGACGAGACACATAGTGGCGCTGTCGGAGTGAGCCTTGATCTTGTCATCCCATTCGGTAAGGTCGAGGCCCCACGTGTGGCCGCTTACACTGTTGCCGGCGAGCCTAAATCGACGCAGCAGAACGATCTTTCCGCGCACCTCGTGTAGCGCGGGGATTCGGCTCGACGTATAGAACAGTTTGGGGTTGTCGTCCAAAACCTTGGCGAAAGCCGTCGTAACACTTTCGTCGGTAGCCTCGTCGTTGCCTCGTGATACAAGCATGATGAGCGCTTCTGTCGGGTTTTCGTTCAAAAACGTTTTGAAGTAGCCTATGACATCGGAAAGATGCATAAAGTACGCGTCTTTTTTGAGCAGGTAGTAATCCCCGTGGTCGATACCGGGGTCGTCGCCCTTTCCGAGCCGGATATCAAAATAGCGAATGCCTTCGAGCAACTGCGTGGGAATGTAATCCTGCTGGCATTTTACTTGCGAGGATTGGGGCTCAGTGTCGTTGTCCACGCTGCAGGTGCCCGAATCGTGCGTACCCGGGATGCTCAGCTCGTCGAGGAACTTGTTGTCGTCGACGTATTTCATCCAACATGGCCCATCGACGTAGCTGCTGTACGTGATCCAGTCGAGGCTGCTAACCGTGGCATCGTTCTTTTTCATGTCGTAACCGATAAGTTCGAGCTCCCACGGAATGCTCTTACTCTTATGGCAGATCTTATTGTTGTCCTGGTCTTCGCCGTTCGATTCTATTGCCAGGTACTTAATGTCTTTTTTCTCGGTTTCTTTCTCGACCGTGCGGTCTCGGATGATATAGGTTCCGTTTGATTGACGCTCGAACGCAAAAGCGCGGCTGGGCTTGTTGTCATACTCGCCGCCCCATACGTGGATGACCTTTCCATCTTTGTCCGAGTCGTCGTCGACCGACCAAATGCTGTAGCCCGTCTTTTTATGCTCTTCGAAATTGAGCAAGGTGCGGATAGCATACCAGTTTGTATCGTCATTCTTGGTCGTTACGTTCTCAAGGATGAGCTTGCTGGACGTGCCGTCGTTAAACAGGTGGCAGACGTTGCCGCGAACGTTGCCGTCTTGGTTGACGCTCGCGGTGCGAAAATAGCCCGCGGGGCGAAGGCGAATGACGAAATTGTCGAGGCTGACTGACGCTGTGGCAGCGTCTTCTGCAAATGCCGCGCGCACGGGAAGGCCCAATCCCGCGGTTTCGGGCAGGCTTACAAATGGCGACAATGCTGCGAGTCCTAGGCCCAACGTGAATGCTCGACGGCTGATGGCGTGGTGTTCGGTCATAACTCCTCCGTTCGCAGGGTGCGGTTATGCACTCATTTTGTTCACTATACTGCCCGGATGTCTAAACGTGTTGGCTTAATTGTCTGCGTGGCGCCATAAATCGGCGGGCGGACGCGTTGGGGCGCTTGTCTATTTGTGCTGCTACCGCGCTGGGGGTGGTTTTGCCGCCCGGCACCCTCGCGTTCGCCGGCTATCGGCATAAGAAAAGGAGGGTCGGTTTACCGGCCCTCCCTGGGTACGAAGCGCTGGGGTACCGTCGCTTGTTTGCTCTGCGACCGTGTTTCCCGTTGCGCTCGCCAGTCGCTTAGCGCTTGATCTCGATATCGTCGAGCTTGACGTCCATGGCCTCGGTCTTGGCCTTGGCAATGTCATCGGCAAACTCCAGAGACTTCATCATGGTCTCGACGGCGTCCTTGTGCTCCTCGACATTGTCGATGCTCACGTAAACGCTGCCGCCGCCTGCTTCGGTGAAGTACTCAGTCGTTACGCCGCCCGAGTGTGTATAGGAAGCGTTGCGCCAAGTCTTGCCGTTGTACTTGACGGGATCATTCTCGGTCCACTCAAAGTTGGCCTTCCATTTGGCCTCGTAGTCGAACAGCTCGTCAGCGTTCTTGTCAGAGTCGAAGACAGGGATGAAGCGATCGCTGGCGTGCTCGCTCTCGGTGAACTTAAACTGGGCCCTGTCGGCGGTGTCGCCGGCAACGTCGGTGATCTCGACGCCCTCGGGGACCTCGACCTTAAACCAAATGAAGTCGGTCCTCATATCCACGGCTGGCTTTTCTGCGCCGCCGCCACCGCCACTGCCGGTAGCGCCGCCGCTTCCGCCGCAACCCACCAGGGCAACCGCGGCAAGGAGACTGATGCAGAGTGTGAGAATCGCAAAGGCCTTCTTTTTCATGGTCGTGTCCTCCTTGATCTGTAACCGCCCATGGATTACCTGCCTTTACTGTACGCGTGGACGGCTCGCTAGGGTGGGCCATGTGTCCCATTCTGAGGGCCGGATTTGCGCCGACAAGTGGCAATATGCGCGGGTCCAAAAGAGGGGAGGGCCGATGCCTGTCGGCCCTCCCCGGGGTTGGGTGCCCGTTGCTTTAATGGGGCGCATGTGCGCAGGTGCGCGTAGGCGCGTGCGGGTGTCCCGTTACTTGAGCTCGATGCTCGAAATCTCGACTTCGCGCGCCTCGGAAACTGCCTCTGCCATGTCATCGGGGAACTCGATGGAGTTGAGGAGCGTCTCGGCTTCTTTCTTGTGCTGGTCGAAGTTCGAGATGAGGACGTAGACGCTTCCCGGCTCAACGTCGGTAAAAAGCATGGTTGAGATGCCGCTGTTGTCCTCGTATGTTCCGACGAGCCACGTCCTGCCGTTATACTCGACGGACCCGCCATCCTTCCACTGGAACGTATCCCCCTTCTTTTCTGCCTGGTCGGCGTGGGATTCCTCGGCTGTCATCGCTTTTTTCCAAACGGGGATAAAGCGATCGGCCGAGGCGTTCTCGTCTTCGGGGAAGGTGAGCTGGACCCTGTCGGCATTCTTGCCGGCGGAGTCGCTTACGCCGACGCCCTCGGGCATCTCGACCTTAAACCAGATAAAGTCGGTCTTCTTGGCGACGGGGGCCTTTTCCTTGCCCTCGCTCTTGGATGCGCTGCTGCCCCCGCCCGATGCGTTCCCGCCGCAGCCGACAAGGGCAAATGCGGCAAAGAGGGCGATGCAAAGGGAAAGGATTGATAGGGTCTTTTTCTTCATGGTGGCGTCCTCCTTGTCTGCGAGGGACATCGTGTGCCGCGGATCGCTGGGGCGGCGGTTGCGCGTGCACATGATGACTTTGTTTGCTGTGCGGTGATTCCTCCATTCGTCGTCCGGTGCCGTGATGAGCGTTGCCCCAACATGGGGCTCCTTACCTATATGTATGCCCCAGTTGCCGCTGCCCGGGAGTCTCGAAACGTGGGCCATGTGTCCCATGTTTGCGTTGGCATGGCCTATCGTTCGTCATAGAAATCCGCGATGGCCAGGTGCGCTGACGCCCATGTGCTTATGGGCTAGACTTAGCACCATTACGTGTTCGATGCGGTTGGTCGGCGGTTGCCGCCTGACCGATGTATATGACTTGAAGGTGCGTGCGTATGAGCCAAGAGATGATGGATAAAACCTGTCGAGAGTTTGCCGAGGCACTTGCCGCACGCGAGCCGGTTCCCGGCGGTGGCAGCGCGAGCGCCTTTGTGGGCGCGCTGGGCGCCTCGCTTTGTGGAATGGTCGCTCGTTATGGTGCGACCAATCCTGCGCTTGCCGATCGCGCGGATGACCTGACGCGCGCATTTGCCCAGGCAGATGAGTTGGCCCAGGAGCTTGTCGAGTTGGTTGCCGAGGACGTTCGTGCATATGGGCAGGTGTCCGCGGCGTACGGTATTCCGCGTGGCGATCCGGCTCGAGCGACCGCGATTCAGGATGCGCTGCATGTGGCCGCTATGCCGCCGTATCGCATTATGGATGCCTGCGGGCGTGCACTGGCGCTGCTCGAGGACATGGCCGACAAGGGTTCGCGTCAGCTGCTGTCCGATGTGGCGTGCGGCGCCGTGTTCTGCCGTTCCGCTATGCAGGGCGCGAGCTTGACGCTCTTTGCGAACACCACGTCTATGAAGGATCGCGCTCGTGCTGAGGAGCTCGAGACGGCGTGTGATGAGTTGCTCGACATGTGGTTGCCGCGCGCCGATGCGCTGGCGCGCCGCGCCGCCGACGCCGCAAGGAAGAGGGGATAGCCATGGCTGAACTGCTGAAGGGTGCCCCCGTTGCTCGCGCTTTGACTGAGGAACTTGCTGCTCGCTGCGCAGTCCTGCGCGAGCGGGGCGTTGTTCCGACGTTGGTTATCGTGCGTGTGGGTGAACGCGAGGACGACCTATCCTACGAGCGCGGTGCCCTCAAACGCTGCGAGAAGGTTGGCATTGAAGCTCGCCGCGTTTTGCTTTCTGCCGATGTTTCGCAGGACGAGCTGTTGACGGCCATCGAGGACATCAATACCGATTCGTCTGTTCATGGCTGCCTGATGTTCCGCCCGCTGCCCGCCGGCCTTGACGAGGATGCGGTTGCCGCGGCACTCGATCCTGCCAAGGACGTTGACTCCATGACGCCGGCTTCGCTGCTCACCACGCTTTCGGGGCGCGGCGAGGGTTTTGCCCCCTGCACAGCCGAGGCCGTGCTTGCTTTGCTGGATCATTACGGCGTTGAGCTGGATGGGGCCAAGGTCGCGGTTGTCGGTCGGTCGCTGGTGATTGGCCGTCCTGTTGCCGCCATGCTTACGGCGCGCAATGCGACCGTGACGACGTGCCATACGCATACGCGCGACCTTGCTGCCGAGTGCCGTGCTGCCGACATTGTGGTTGCCGCCGTTGGACGCGCGCGTACGATTGGCGTGGATGCGGTTCGCGAGGGCCAGACGATCATCGATGTTGGCATTAATTGGGACGAGGCCGCTGGCAAGCTGGTGGGTGACATCGATTCTGATGCTGCGGAGCCGGTCGTTAACGCCATCACGCCCGTGCCGGGCGGTGTGGGCGCTGTGACGACGGCGATCCTCGCCAAACACGTGATCGAGACGGCCGAGCGCGCATCGAAATAGGCGTTTTGGGCTGTTTGAGGGGTTAGTTCTATACCCCGTGGACAAAAAATGCCAAATATGAGTACTGTTGCCAAGATAGTCACATATATTTTAGGTCAAATAGGCTCTCTAACGATATTTATTATCGATAGAGAGCCTATTTTATTGGACCTATGAGGAATTACATTATCTAATTTCTGAACAAATGTAGACTTTCGACACCCATACGTAGCAAAATTGATGTTACTAAATTGGTGACAGTACTCACATTTGGCATTTTTTGACCACAGGGGTTGCCAGCGCCGCGGTTTCGCCCTTTCTGCGCCGAAGCGATACACTGTTATCGTTTGATTTCTTCGCTCAAGGAGGATGCGCATGCCGTGCACAACGATTTTGGTT
>CABSNA010000053.1 GCA_902478865.1 uncultured Collinsella sp. | reverse complement strand
CATCAAACGGCAAAGTCCCCGTCGAGCACACGCCCGGCGGGGACTTTTTCTATGCTGACCGTCCCACCACCACAAAGGGGACAGGCACCTTTGTGATGGTTTTGGTCGGTTAGCCTTCGAGTTGCGCTACTTTGTAGCGGTAGGCTGCGGCGATGACGTCCTTGCAGCCTTCGCGGCCCAGCTTGACGCGGTTGACGACGATGTCTTTACCGCTCGTCATCTTCCACTTGCCGGCGCTGTAGCGCTTATAGAACGCCTCGCGCGCCTTCTGCTGCTGCTTGACCAGCTTGGCGCCCTTCTTTTTGTTAAGGCCACGCTTCTTGCGCACGATCTCGACGCGGTCCTCAAAGGGTGCGGTCACCAGCACGGCAATGTGGTTGGGGTTGTTACGCAGCAGGTAATCGGACAGGCGGCCCTCGATAATGCAGCTCTCGGTCTCGCCCAGATCCAAAATCACCTGGCTCATCTTTTGGAACAACTTGTCCGAGTACGAACGGGCATCGTAGCGGTCGGGCAGAAACGCCATGTTCTCCACGGCCAGGCGCTCGTCGTAGGCGGCCATCTTGTCGAGCGACTCGCCCGCGCGCAGCGACGCACGCACCAGCAGCTCGTTATCGTACAGCGGAATCCCCAGCTCATCGGCAAGGATACGGCCAATCTCGTGGCCCTCGGCACCAAAGTCGCGCGCGATGGTAATGACCACAGGACTCTTCTTGTTCTCCAGATCGCTCATCGCGATTCCTTTCTAACAGATGAGAAAAAGGCTGTCTATCGCCTTTTCTCACGATAGCGTATCAGGGAAAGCCAGGCTATGCGGCCACGATGCGACGTTGATATGCCCTCACCAGCAGCGAGATACCAAAGTTGAGCACAAAGTACATCGCAAACACCAGGCCGTAGAGCATAAGCACCTGCGACAGGTCGATCGCGTGGGCCATCACGACGTTTGCCGTGTACATGAGCTCGGCCACGTTAATGCCCGAAAGATACGAGCTGTCCTTGATGACGGTCGTGCACTGGCTAAACAGCGCCGGAATAATCGTCTTAAACGTCTGCGGCAGGATGATGTAGCGCATGGTGGCAAAGAAGCCAAAGCCCTGGCTCTGCGCCGCCTCAAACTGGCCACGCGGAATCGAGTTGAGACCGCCGCGCACAATCTCGGCCATAACAGCGCTGGTAAACAGCGTAAAGGCGATGGTCGAAATCACAATGTCCAAACCCTGCACCGTAAAGTAGATAAACAGGATCCACAGCAGGTTCGGCGTGCAACGGAACAGCTCGATATAGGCGCTCACCAAAATACGGAACGGGCGGGGCGCATAGCTCTTAACGAGCGCCAGCACCGTGCCAAAGATGAGCGAGAAAAAGATCGACAGCGCCGAGATCTCGATGGTCTTAACAAAGCCGCCCCAGATGTAGAGCAGGTTGGTCGCGTTGAAGATTTCCATGCGCTAGGCCTCCTCTACGTTGTCGAGCCCCAGCTCGGCCAGGCTCACGCCGCGCGGACGCTCCTTGGAGCGGCGCTCGAGCCACTGCACCAGCATGGCGAGCGGAAAGCAGATGATGAAGTACATTAGGCAGCAGACGATGTATCCCTGCAGGTACCCGTACAGACTCACAAAGTTGTCGGAACGGTACATAAGGTCGCCGCCGGCCACAAGCGCCAGCACCGACGTGTTCTTGACCAGGTTGAGAGCCTGATTACACAGCGGCGGCAGAATGATCTTGAACGTCTGGGGCAGCACGATGTACCAGTAGGCCTGCGCACGGGTAAAGCCCTGGCTCTGGGCCGCCTCCATCTGACCGCGCGGAACCGCCTCGATACCAGTGCGGATGACCTCCGAAATGTAGGCAGCGTGATACAGGCCCACGCCCAAGAAGCCCAGCACGAACGGCGCGATACGCACCGGCTGATCGGCACCGGTTATGGCCTGCAAAAACTGCGGACCGGCCATGTACATAAAGAGCACCTGCACGGGCAACGGGGTGTTCTGGTAAAACTCCACGTACACGCGGCTTATGGCGCGCAGCACGCGCGAGCGAGTGGTAGAGAACACGCCCAGCAGCGTGCCCAGCACCAGCGACAGCAGCAGACCGGCAACAACCACCTGTAGCGTCACGCCAAAGCCCTCCCAGAAGGGCCCCATGTTTTGAAATGTCGTCGACCAACGGTCGGCGTCAAATAATCCTTCGAGCATTTGATTCCTTCCCTGGACGATGCGCCTATACAAGACCCCAGGTCTTGACCTCTTGGTCGAGCCAGCCGTCGGCCAGGCGATCGCAAATCACCTGATCGACCACGGCCGAAAGGTCGCAGCCTTTCTTGGTCGCCACGCCGTAGCCCTGCTCGCCAAACTTGACCTCGGGCTGCAGCAACTCAACGGTCTCGTTCATGTAACCGGCCAGCGTGGAGCGGTCCATGGCAAAGACGTCGATATTGCCGGCGTCGAGCGAACTCTTGATGATGGGGTAGCCGCTAAAGGCCCTAAACTCGGGCTTGCAGCTAAAGCCGTTGTCCTTGATCATCTGCTCGATCAGGCTCTGCGTGGTGGCGCCCTGGCTCACGCCAATGACCTTGCCATCCAAATCCTCAATCGAGGTAAAGCCCGAACGCTTCTTGACCATGAGTCCCACGTAGTCGGTGCGGTACGGCGTCGAGAAATCCCAGCTCTTCTTGCGCTCGTCGGTGATGGTGTAGGTCGCCGCGACCACATCGAGCTGGCCGTTATCGATCAGCGGGCCGCGCGTCTTGGGCGTTACATCGGTAAACTCGACAAGCTCCTGGGCACGGGCCTCCTTGTAGCTCACACCAAAGACGGCAGCGGCGATCTGATAGCACAAATCGACTTCCATGCCCTCAAAGCGACCCTTGGCGGTGTCGTAATAGCCGTAGCCGGGAACATCCTTCTTAACGCCGGCATTCAGATGGCCACGCGACTTAATGGCCACAAGCTTGGACCCCTTGTCGGAGCCCTCACCGCTGGTGGAGTTGCCGCAACCGGTAAGCGCGGTCCCCGTCAGCGCGAGCATGCCGGCGCCAGCCAGCTGCAAAAAGTGACGGCGCGACACGGCCGCCCTCGTCATATCCGTCATGTCCATCACCGCGCCTAGTGCAGAATCTTGGACAGGAACTCGCGGCAACGCGGGTTCTCGGGGTTATCGAAGAAGTGCTCGGGCGTGCCCTCCTCCAGAATGCGGCCGTCCTCCATAAAGATGACGCGGTCGGCCACCTGACGCGCAAAACCCATCTCGTGCGTCACGCAGATCATGGTGATGTCCTCCTGCGCGAGCTCAATCATAACGTCCAGAACCTCCTGGACCATCTCGGGGTCGAGCGCCGAGGTCGGCTCGTCAAACAGGATGATGGGCTGCTTGGTGCACAGGGCACGGGCGATGGCGATGCGCTGCTGCTGACCACCCGAGAGGTTCTGCGGATACTCGCCGGCCTTATGAGCCATACCGACGCGCTTGAGCGCGGCGATGGCGATCTCGGTCGCCTCCTCCTTGCTCTTCTTTTGCAGCTTGATGGGCGCGAGCGTCAGGTTGCCCAGCACCGTCATGTTGGGATACAGGTTGAACTGCTGAAACACCATGGAACTGTACTTGCGAGCCATCTCCAGGTGATTCTTTTTGGTGAGCGGCGTGCCATCGATGACGACCTCGCCCGACGTGGGTTCCTCCAGATAATCGACGCAACGGATGAGCGTCGACTTACCCGAACCGGAAGGCCCGATCATTACGAGCTTCTCGCCGCGTTTGACGGTGAGATTGATATCTTTGAGCACATGCAGGTCGCCAAAGTACTTGTTGAGATGCTTGATCTCGATCATGTCTGCCATGAATGTCCCTTCCCTGCGTTTACACGAGTTGAACTATTGTACGGAAAAAACCGCGTTTCCGCAGCCCACACTACATTCCCGTAAAGAACCCGCAACCTTTAACCCACTCATTGGGGACAGGCTTAAATGAGTGCCCGCTCATTGGGTACTCATTTAAGCCTGTCCCCAATGAGCGCCCGCGGGGGACGCCCTTCCTCCAACCGCCCTTGTTGAGCATAAGTCAGCGAAAACCCGTACACGCGAGCAAGGTGACGTGAAATGAAAGGGCGCAGACCTTATGGTCGCGCCCTTGAAATTGAACGTCAGATTGCCGTGTGTACGGGTTTGCAGCGTCGAGCCGTTACGTGGTTTGGTAAAACCGCGTAACAAATTACGCAAGCTTTGCGCCGACGATCTTTGCTGCGGCCGGCTTGTCGAAGTTGCCGCCGGTTGCCTTGCCCAGGGCACCCATAACCTGGCCCATCTGCTTCTTGGACGTGGCACCCAGCTCGGCGATAACCTGCTCGATCAGGGCCTCGAGCTCCTCGCCCGAAACCTGCGCGGGCAGCAGGCTTTCCAGAATCTTGACCTGCTCGGTCAGGTTGTCGGTACGCTCCTGGTCGGTGCCGGCCTTGATGGACATCTCCAGCGTCTCGCTCGTCTGCTTGATCAGACGCTTGATCATGCTGTTGACGTCTTCCTCGGTCACATCGCGGCGCTCGTTAACCTCGATATTCTTCACCTCGGCCTTGACCTGGCGAATGATGGACAGGCGAACCTTGTCCTTGGCCTTCATGGCCGCGATCATTTCCTTCTGCAGCTCTTCGTTGGTCATCTGCAAATCCTCTCTAATAGCGTGGGCGGCACTCGCGCGAGCACCGCCCCATGATTACTCAGTCGTCGACGAATCGTCGGTCGAGCTCTTAGTGACGCCCTTCAGGCTCACGTTATAGGGTACGTCCTTGGGCATGGGGTTGACGGTAATGTCGGCGTCCTTCTTGTACTGCTCCAGCCACTCGCTGTATGCAGTGCTGGCCGCCTGCGTCTTCACCACGTTAGAAACGTACTTCTTGATGTCCTTGGGTAACTGCTTGATGTCATCAACCTGATTATCGACATGGAAGTAGTCGGTGCACTTGATGATGTGGTAACCATAGGTCGACTCGACGACTTCGCTCACGTCGCCCTTGTTGAGCCCCTCGAGCGCCGTCTGGTAGCTGTCGACGAAGGTGGTGAGCTTGTCCCAGCCCACATCGCCCTTCTTATCCTTGGAGCCGGTATCGTCGGAGTACTGCTCAACGGCGTCCTCAAAGCTCAGCTCACCGGAGTTGATCTTGTCCAGGCACTCCTGCGCCTTGGCCTTGGCGGCAGCCTTGTCCTCGTCGGAGGCGTCGGAATCAACCTTGATCAGGATGTTCGACGAGCGGCGGGCGTCGTTGTAGCTGGACAGGTTTTCGTTGATGTAATCGACAATCTCGCTGTCCTTGGGCTTGCTCGTGGGCGCGACGGCATCCTTGAGTTTCTGCTGCGCCAGACTCTCCTTGAGCGAATCCTTGTAGGTGTCTTCGGTATAGCCGTAGGTCTTGAGGGTCTTCTTAAAGGCCTTGGCACCGCCCGCGCTCTTGCACGCGTCCTTCCAAGCCTTCTCGACCTCCTCGTCCGACACCGTCACGCCGTTCTCTTTCTGTGCCTGTTGAAGCAGAATCTGCTGCGTGTAGGAGTCGATGAGTTGCTTGCGATACTTCTTGGGCGTGAGGTCGTTGTCGACCAGATACTGCGCCCAGTCCTTGTCCTTGGTGTAGCCGTAGGACGTGCGCATGTTCATGATCTGCTTGGTCACGGTGTCCTCGGTGAGGTTGGTGCCGTTGATAGTAGCAGCAACACCGCCGGTCAGCTTGTAGCCCGAGGTGTCCTCGGCCTGCGACATAAGGCCGGAGCACGCCATCGCCGAGACGGAAAGCAGCATCGCCAGCACGCCGATGACCACCAGAACGATCTTGACAGTCTTGGACACGCGGGTCTTGCGCTGCTTCTTGCGAGAGCTGGAGGCGGCGCGAGCCTGCTGCTCGGGCGTCGGCTCGGGTGCGGGGTTCTTTTTCTTATTTGCCATAGTTGGCCTTTCGCATAACGAATCGAACAAACGCCATTGTGTCACAACGCAGCCCCCGCGGCACGCTTGGTGCATTGGGGACAGGTTAATCTGCACCATTTTGGTGCAAAGGGGACAGATGCGGCAGCCGGCACCTTAGAAGTGACGGCGGATGGCGTCGACCATGCCCTGGGGCGTGGTCTGGCCGAGCACGTCGGCTGCGGCATCGGCGTCCATAAAGATATTCATGAGCGCCTGCAGGGCCTCGACCTGGCCGCCCGGCTCGGCAATGCCCAGGTTGATGACGATCTGCGCCGGCACCGGAGCGCCCATGCCAGCCATAGCGTTAAATGTCACGGGCGCGGCGGGCTTCACCACCGCGATATAGGGCTTGGCCACAAACCCCGGATCGGTATGCGGAATGGCAATGTTTGCCGCCGGCATGGCAAGACCCGTGGGATAGGCATCCTCGCGCGTGCGAACGGCATCGAACCAACCGTCGGCAATGTAGCCGCGCGGAGCAAGCTCACTCTCGAGCTGCGCGAATACCTCATCCGGCGTCGCGCACCCCCAATCAAAAAACACCAGCTCAGGCGTAAACAGCGCCTCGTTATCCGCCATGCGCTCACCTCTCTCATCTAGTCACCTGCGACGTTCTTGAATGACCAGTCGTTAAAGACCGTTCCCGATGACTACCCAAAACAAAAGGTGGCCACGCGCGCCTTGGCGCCAATGACCACCCTGACTACTCGGCTAAATTGTACTGTGCGCCGCTAGCCGCGAGGCGCGTCAATTGCGACCTTGCCGCTCTCCAGCACGTGGACACGGCCGTCGGCGAGCATTTGCACGACCTCGGGATACAGCACATGCTCAATCGCATGGATGTGCTCCTCGAGCGTGTCGACATCCCAGCCTTCCTCGACAGCCAGCGTGCGCTGGGCAATGATGGGACCGTTGTCGTAGATCTCGTTGGCAAAATGCACGGTCACGCCGGTCACCTTGACGCCGCGCGCAAAGGCATCGTCAATCGCATGCGCACCGGTAAAGCTCGGCAGCAGCGCCGGATGCAAGTTGACCACGCGGTTGGGAAACGCCGCCAACAGAGGCGTGTGCACCATGCGCATGTAGCCGGCCATGACCACATACTCGCAGCCGCGCTCGAGCAGCTCGTGCGCGATGATCTCGTCGGCGGCAATAGGGTCGGCATAGACATCTTTGGACAGCGTGAGCGTCTGGATGCCCGCGCGCTCAGCGCGCTGCAAACCCTTAGCCGAAGGACGGCTCGACACCACAAGCTCAATCGAAGCGTTGAGCTTACCGGCGGCGATCAGATCGATCAGCGCCTGCAGGTTGGTACCCGAACCGCTGATGAGCACACCGATCTTGAGCGGCTCGGCCGTATCGGTGCCGGTCGGACGGGCGTAGGGCACAAAGCCCAGGCCCTCGGCAGCAGCCATCTGCTCGTTAGCGCTCATCGGAGTACACGACCTTACCGGAACCCTCGACGCACTCGCCCACGCGGAACGGCTTCTCGCCCAGCGCGACCAGGGCTTCGGTAACCGCGGCCTCGTCCTCGGGGGCGACGATCAGGCACAGGCCGACGCCCATGTTGAAGGTCTTGCATGCCTCGTTGGGCGCGAGCTCGGCCTGACGCGACACGTAAGTAATAACGGGCGGAACGTCCCAACCCATCTCGGCACCGTTGCGGGCGACCACGGCGTCAACGTCGTCGGCAAGCGCGCGGTTGAGGTTCTCGGTAATACCGCCGCCGGTGATGTGGGCGATGGCGTGCACGCTGGCGCCACCGCGGAGCAGCTCCAGGATCGGCTTGACGTAGATGCGCGTGGGAGCCAGCAGGGCGTCAGCCAGCGAAGCGCCGCCGAGCTCCTCGAGCGGACGGCTCAGCTCCTCGGCCTTAGCGGCGGCCTCGGGCGTGCCCGGCTTGATGCCGTCGACGCCGATGACCTTGCGCACGAGCGAGTAGCCGTTGGAGTGCACGCCGGTGGAAGGCAGGCCCAGGATCACATCGCCCGGGCGAACGTTCGCGGGGTCGAGCATCTTGGGACGATCGACGACGCCCACGGTAAAGCCGGCGAGGTCGTAGTCGGCCGGAGCCATAACGCCCGGGTGCTCGGCCATCTCGCCGCCCACGAGCGCGCAGCCCGCGAGCTTGCAGCCGTCGGCCACGCCCTTGATGATCTTTGCCATGTGCTCGGCCTCGATGTGACCGATGGCAACGTAGTCCAGGAAGAACAGCGGCTCGGCGCCCGAAGCCAGAATATCGTTGACGCACATAGCGACCAGGTCCTGGCCCACCGTCTCGTGACGGTCCATGATCTGGGCGAGCACGAGCTTGGTGCCCACGCCGTCGGTACCGCTGAT
>CABSNA010000052.1 GCA_902478865.1 uncultured Collinsella sp. | reverse complement strand
AATGCATAATCGGAGCCAAATAGTGGGTTGGCGCGGTCGAGCATGGTCTTGAGCTGGCCACAGACGCTGTAGTAGTAGACGGGCGTTGCGAACACCAGAACATCGGCGTCGTGCATCTTGGCGGCAATTTCCACGGCATCGTCTTGGATAACGCAGTGACCAAGCTTTAGGCAGGCAAGGCAGCCCCTGCAGAAGCCTATTTGCTTTTCGCGCAGGCGCACGGTCTCAACGCTGTGGCCCGCTTCCCGCGCGCCGTTGGCGAAAGCGTCCGCCAACGTCTCGGAATTGCCATTCTTTCGTTGACTTGAAGAAACTATCAAAACCTTTTTGCTCATTACGAAACATCCCTTGCATTCTCTGTTTTATTAACGAGAATGAAGGTAATACCTAAACCTGACTTTAGGTCAAGGAATGAATTCGACATTGTTTCGGAGGAGCCATGTACACAATCGGACAAGTGTCGGAGATGTTCGGTTTGCCCACTTCTACGCTGCGGTATTACGACAAACAGGGATTGTTCCCGGGACTGGAGCGGGCGTCCGGCATCCGTCGATTCGGCGATAAGGAACTCGAGGCGCTCCGGGTCATCGAATGCCTCAAGAAGGCGGGGATGGAGATCAAGGACATCCGGCTGTTCATGGAATGGTGCGCGGAGGGACCCTCGACATACCCCCAGCGCAAGGCCATGTTCGAGGAGCGAAAGGCCCACATGGAGTCGGAGATCGCGAACATGAACCGTGCGCTGGACATGTTGAAGTACAAATGCTGGTTCTACGGGCAGCTGAGTCAGGGCGAAAACGAGGCCGAGCTAAGGGCCATGATTCCCGACGGCATGCCAGAAGAGATCAAAGAGGCCTACGAGAACGCCCACGCCCGATAGTGCCGCCCGATGCTCGGAGGGCTTCGACGAGGAGTCATTTTCGGGTAGGAATGCAAGGAAAAGGCCTCCGAACCAGAGGGTTCGGAGGCCTTTATTCCCGTTATTTCGCTGGTGGCTTTGCTTTGCGGCGATGTCAAAACAGCATCAGACGATACTCGGCAGTACTAAAACGCGAGTTCAGAACACAGTTCCCGCTATTCCCACTCGATGGCTTCGGTTCTGCCGTCCCGTCATTCCAGTTGCACCCAGTTTTCGGCATCGACACGGAACGCGTGCCGCCGAATGACGCGATGTCGCGTTTCGTCGGCTTCGGGGACAAAAGTTGGGACAACCTCAAAAACTTTTTTCAAACTCAGGGCATTGAGTTTTTGTTTTTGTCCCAAAGGAGCTTCCGACCGTGATTCGGGTGCCCGATTGGGCGGAATCGCCCGTTTCTGAAACTCAACCGCAGCATCACGCGCAAGCCACTCGCAACAACTGCAAATGATTGGTCGCGAGCGGCTTCCAACGAGATTCCAAAGCCGCAGGTCAGGCGACTGCACTACTGACAGGGAAAGGGAGTCGTATCGGGCGGCTTGCACATGAGTCGACGATGAGGCTTCCACCGAATGTCGAGGACATGCTGGTAAAATAGGCAATACTTTTTATGACAGGAGACCGAGCATGGCCGAACCCCACGATAGGAAGCCGATCCTCACGATCGAGCAGCAGATAGAGCACCTCAAGCAGAAGGGGGTAGCCTTCGAGCTGTGTTCCGAGGAAGAGGCCGCGGACTACCTGCGCGACAAGTGCAACTTCTTCAAGCTCGCATCCTACCGCAAACTCTTCTCGAAATACGAGGGAGGCCCGCGCGACAGCCGCTACGTAGACCTCGACTTCGGCCAGCTGCGCCTGCTCGCGGCGCTCGACCAGGAGCTGCGCCACGCCCTGCTCGGCATGACGCTCGACATCGAGCATTTCCAGAAGGTGACACTGCTTCGCGAGATGGAGGACCGCGGAGAGGACGGCTACGCCATCGTGGCCGACTACATGGCATCGCTTACCGCTGCAAACAGGGAGTACCGCCTGCGCGAGCTCAAGATGAGCGGCCGCAGCCCCTACAGCTCGAGCCTCTACGCGAAGTACTCCGGCGACATGCCTGCCTGGGCCTTCCTTGAGCTCACCTCGTTCGGCACCCTCATCGACTTCGTGCGCTTCTGCGCCAGGCGATGGGGCGACAGGCGCCTCGAGGCCTCCCACTACGACCTCAAGCGCGTGAAGTCCGTCCGCAACTGCGCCGCGCACGGCTCATGCCTGATCAACTGCTTCGCCGAGAGGGGCGCCGCCCGGGGCTCGGCGTCCAGCGGCGTCTCCCGAAGGGTCGCCGCCGTGGGAATTCCCAAGGCGACCAGGAGGAAGTGGATGGGGAATACGGCCATGCAGGAGGTCGCGACCGTGCTCGTGGCGCACTCCGGCTTGGTACCCGAGGGCTCCTCGCGCTCGCGCGCCGCATCCGAGCTCGCCGAGATGTTCGCCAGGGCCGACGGCGAAACCGAGGCGCTGCCCGACAAGGGGCCCGACGCCGCAGCTCGCTCCGCGCTCGAGTTCCTTCGCAGGTTGACAGAATCGCTCGGGTTGGTAGAATAGCCTGCAGATAGCAAAACCTTCACGGTTTTAGGGGCGGACTTGCGCAAGCGACTCTGCCCTATTTTTATATTCACTCGCTATAGGAGACGGGTGATACCTGGGTCAATGACAGAACTGAGAAGCCCGGAATAATGGAGCCAGTTAGAAACCCTCGGGTTTGCGGGGCGGGATCGTGAAAGCGATTCTGCCCTATTTTTTCCTCCGTCTGCTCCAAATCAAGTAGTTCGAAGATAGCCTGCAGGTGTCCTCATGGGCGCCTTTTATTTTCAGGGAATCAGTCGTGAGCTAATCATCAGCGAGCTCTTCCCCTTCAGGTAGCCCATCACGCTCGACACGCTGTACTTCGGCGGTATCGCCAGCAGCATGTGGACGTGGTCGGGCATCAGGTGCCCCTCGATGATCTCTATCCCCTTGTACCGGCAGAGCTTCCTGAAGATCTCCCCAAGGTCGGACCTTATTTGGTTGTAGATGACTTTGCGCCTATACTTCGGCGTGAACACGACGTGGTACTTGCACATCCACTTCGTGTGCGACAGGCTGTAGGCCTTCTGGGCCATACGCCACCACCGCCCTCTCGACTCGGATTCCTTGCGGCCTGAACAATCGCAAGTGTCCGGCGAGGGGGCGGCTTTGTAAAGCCGTTTGGCCCCACCCGCATAGCGGGTGGTTTCTGATGCGGCGCGCTGCGCGCCCCGCACAGGCTAAAGCCCATAAACCACGAGAGAGGGCCGGGGCCTATGGCTCCGGCTCTCCTTCTGGGCGTTTCCATCGCTCGCACTACCCGGCCGACGGCGCGGTGAACGACAGCTTGTCGTATGCGAAACTGTAGTTCTTCTTGATCGCATAGAAGGCGACCGACGCCATCAGCGCGGCGACCGCAATGGCGGCCTGCTCCTTCGTTGGGTTGACCTCGAGCGCGTACCCGATGGCTTCCCTGACGGTCTTCAGCGCACCCTCGGGCGAGTCGACGAGCTCGGTGGCGGCCTTTGCGATGTTCTTGCTGTCCATGGTCGTTCCTTTCGTGGGGTTAGTCTAGGCGAGCAGCTTGAGCGTGAGGGCGAAGTGGCATGCCATTTCAGCGAGGAGCGCCACGGTCATGCACGTCACGGCGGCGGCCATCAACCTGAAGAACCACGTGTCCATGTCGCGGCCACTTCCCGCCTTTTCGAAGTGCTTATCTTCCAAACGGCTCTTGTCGGTCATCAGTTCCTCCTCCTCTACGGGTTTTACTGAGGACAGTTTCTCGAATAAGAGCCCTGCCGTTCGAATGCAGACGCTCTAATGACCTACAATATTTAATGTCATTCAAAAGAAACGAGGAAACCATGTCGAGGAAGCTGACGGACATTGAGATAGCGGCTTTTCTCGAGAGATGCGGCGCGATTGAGAGCGGAACGCGACAGCGCCTGCTGGCAGTCGCGCGCCTGCTATGCGATTTCACCGACGAGAACGAGGGGCTCACCTCGCAGGAAATAGCTCTGGTTCTCTCGCGACTGTCGGGGAGCAATGTGGCCGAAAACTCCGTCCGCGCCGATCTCGACGCTTTGGCATCATGCAGCCCCTTCGGAGCCGAAGTCATAAAGCCTGGGCGGGGCGAGAAAACCGGGTACCGCTGCGCGGCAAAGCCCTTTTCATCGCATGACTCTTCGCTCCTGATGGGCATGGTGAGAACGAGCAAGTTCGTCAATGAGGAGCAGCGCGCTCGCCTTTGCGCGAAGCTCGAGGAAATCATGTCCGACCGCGAGCTGGAAGAGATGGTCGAATCGATCTTTGTCGATGAGCGCGAAACCCATGAGGGCATGAACGCACTTGCGGCGATAGTCGCCGCCTCCTCCGCGATTCGCAACAACGAACAGCTCTGCTTCCGTTATCGCCGCCACTTGATGAACGGGGATGAGCTGATTGACCGCCAGATCTCGTCCGAAGACCCCGTTTGCCTCGTCTACAGCTTCGGACACTACTATCTTGAGACCTGCGTGACAACTGACGAGGTTCCCGAGGGCGAACCCTTTTTCCGCAGGCTGGACCATATGACGAACGCGATGGTATCGGGGAAGAAGCTCCGCAACCCCGGCAGGGTTGACGAGCTTAGGAGAAGGGTGGCCGCCGACGTCCGAGAGCGGATTGACATGTACGGCGACGGGACCAGCAGGACGCTTTTCCTCAAAGTCGAGGGGCGTTGCGCCCAATATGCCTACGACAGGTTCGGCCACGACTTGGTTTTTTCGCACGTCTCCGAGGACGATGCCGGCAATCCCCATGGCTACGCCTGCGTGAGGACGCAGCTGTCTCCAACCCTCTACCGTTGGCTTTTCGGTATGGGAGGAGGCGTTTTCCTTGCAAAGCCGAAAGGCCTCACCTGGGCCAGGACCTTTCGGGGCCTTTCGTCATGCAGCGCCGATACGCTTCGGCAGTTCGTCGAAGATTACGAGGCGGCGCACGAGGGCTATATCTCCATGCTTGAAAGCGCCCTGGGAGCCGAGCGAGATGTTATTGCAAAGGGACATGAAACGGCTTGGATTTAACGCTAAAGACGACGTACTCGGTCAGAACCTCTGCAAGGGCATCAGAGGCGCACCTTTCCGAGCGGTACCTTCTGAATAGGCGATCAATGTTTTCCAGCTCTTCATCCTGCGACAGCCCGCGCAGCGGAGAGTAGTAGTAGGAGTTATGGATGTCGATCCCGTCACCCATTATCGACAGGGCGATGGACCAGAGGTGGGTGTCGTCATGATGCTCTATAGCGATGAGATGCGCGCTCTCGATTGAGCTGACGGTTAAACCATCGAGTCCCTCATTGAGGGCCTTTGCCATCTCCGCGAGGTCGTCGGGGCTCGATTCGCCCTGGGCTCTCATGCCGTCAAGATACTTGAGCTGTTCTTCGTCGAGCCGTAGGCCGCCGAGCAGCATGAACATGATGTCAAGAACCTCGTCCCTGATTTCCCTAACCTTGCCCAGGTCGTAGAAGTTGGACTTATGGAGCTTCCCATTGCGGGTGTCGTCCATGAACGACCGCAGCCGCCCGAACAGGAGCTCGCGAAAGAACTTGTAATCAATCTCAGGATCGTAGATGCGCACGTTGAAGTATTTGTGCTGGTAGCTTGCAAATAGATAGGCAAGCGGGCCCAACGTTGCCTCTTTGTCCTTCTCCGCCAGGAGGGCTGAGGTGAGCGGGACGGCAGGGTTCCAGGCCTTTACGGCGCCAAACGCCACCTTGTAGTCCCTGTTCGCCCAAAGCGGAAGAAGGTCGAACATCATCTGCTCTATCGCCTTGATGTAGCCAGCGACCGTCCCGGTCTGCTCGACATTCTCGGAGAGGGTGTTGAGCCTGTAGCGCCACTCTGACGACAGAAAGCTGACGGCGAAGCTGGCTTGCCCGAAGAGTATTTCGAACAGACCTTTGCGCTGAATGTTGCGCGCCAAGATATCGATGTCGCGCTCCGACATCCCTCTTCCCATCAGACGGTACCTGATAAGAGGAAGCTCGATCGCCTCGTAGTCGTGAAGGAGCTCTCGTCTGAAGGAGCCGAGCTCATGCTCGGTGGGCAGGGCAACAACCGTGAACCCCTGGACAAGTCGGCCCTCCGTTCTCACCCTGCCAGCCACGTCGGTCAAACGGTCGGCCTCTTCCTTTCCGAAAGTCCTCTCGAACCAATCTGTTGCAGTGACGTGCTTGACGCCGCGCGGAGAGAAAGACTCGTACCAGTAGCCGAGACTCTCGCGGAGCTTGACGTTGGCCTCATCCGCAAGCCATACAAGGTAGACGTCGTCAACCTCCCCGTTCTCCACCAACTCGAACGCCCAGAACATGGAGTTGCTCTTAGTGTGGTTAAGCGGGCTATGGTCGATGCTTGGCCACAGCATGACGCATGCATGCTTCCCCCCGTCCGCAATGTAACCGAAGCCGGCGTTCTTCCATCTTGACGTGGATGGCAGGTCGAAGGTTTCGATGGAATGCCCAGATGCCAGCTTCCTTGCAAAGTCAGCGAATAGGCCAGGCGCCGCTGCAGCCCAGTTTCGCTGCATCTGCTTCATGCTTGCGCAATTGCAATCATCGGTTCCAAAAAGGAATCCGCTGTTGAACTCATTGACGTCTGCGAACTTCTTCGATAGCTTGATGTCCGCCAACGCCTTGTCCGCGAACTCGTCGTACAGAGACTGGCAATCCATTTCCCACCCACTTTCTCGATAACGCCATTATCCCAGAAAGACTATGGGGTGTTCGGGATAGAGGAGCTGGCGCCCGGCGAGCTCGACCTCACGCCCGGCTGCATCGACAGGGCCAGGGCCGCGAGGGGCGAGGGGCCGCTGGCGGGATAGGCGGCGGGCCGGGACATGGGCCGGAGGGCCCGTTGCGCCGAGTCCGGAACGGCTGCGCGGCGGGCTGGCGGAGCATGCGGCGGCGGCATGGGGGCACCGGCCTCCATAGCCTCTCCACCTGCGGAAACGGGGCGATAGCCAGGTGCCGGGGGCTATTTCCGCGTTGCGCTAGCTGCGGAAACGCGGGGTCCGTTCAGGCTGTTGCGTTGAGATTGAACATCAACCTGATATCGTAGCGCACCGCAGACGCTGATGGCGATGGCTGTACACGGGTACGGGCGCGCCGCACTTCACAGCTTGTTTCTCAAGTATCTGGGACGCACACGCGGCATTCAAAAATGCGAAGCGGCTCCACATGGCTCGAGTATGAGCCGAGGTGCCCTACTTCTCGCTCTCCAGCAGGCCCACGATGCGGTCGATGTCGACAGCGAAGCGGGGCCTTCCCTCGCGCTCGTAGCGGTCGAGGTACGCCTGGCACTCGGAGACAATGCGCTTGATGTTGCCGTCGATGATGCGTTGGAGCGTCTCGTAGTAGGCCGAGCCCTCGGTCCTGAAGCGGCGCTGGTAGGACTTGGTTATGGGGAACATCTTGATGTAGTGGATGCTGTGGCGACAGCCGGGGCGCGTCGTGGGGCGGGGTGGCAACGCAAAGTACTGGTCTTTGGGCACGTTGGGGGCGATGTTGGAATGCAGCGGCACGGCGAAGTCCCTGCGCTTTCCGCGGAAACGCAGCCTCACCACCACGATGCAGGGGAGATTGTGCTTAAGCATGAGCTCGCGGTCGCCCTCGACGAGGTCGAAGAAGTCCTGGGAGATGGATACGTCTTTCACCGGTTGCGCCTCTTCATACGAAGTGGGGCCCGCATCGCTGCAGGCCCCTACAGGTGGGCGATATTCTACGCCTTGCGGCACCCCGTCGCCCACGGAGGTTAAACGTACACGTAAGCCGTACTCTGAAAGCCGCGGCTTCCGGCAAGCAGTTTATACCACGAAAGGTCGCTTTCAACGCGCATAGCTCGCAAAATAACACTCGCTGGGCCGTCGCCCCTGGCCGTTACCCTCCAATCTTCATTGGAGTCAGCAGGTCAATTCATATAGTTATGGGGGTGTATCCTAAAGGAAATCAAATTAATACCCCCATAACTAAGGAATTTTCTATTCCCACTCAATGACTAGGGCCCTGGTGTAATTGGCTGGATCACCGTTCCGGGAACCAGTATCGACCTACCTGTCCGCCGAGCTCTTTCTTCAGCTCCAGCCTAGTATCTGATTCGCGCCGTTATAAGCGAAAACCGAAGAGATGCGTCTTAGCCAAGAAAAGAAGGTTAGCCTCATCTTACTGCATGATTCGTGTGTTATAGTTAGATGGCTCTAACTGTTTGGGGGCGACAGCCATGCACGAACGCGAGGGTTTCTGGGACAAGAACGCCGGTCGGTACGACCGTTTCATGCGAAACGACCGGGCGGCGTATGAGAAGATGT
>CABSNA010000051.1 GCA_902478865.1 uncultured Collinsella sp. | reverse complement strand
CCGCCATCATCATCGGTAAGTCCGATGTCAACGAGGGCACCGTCGAGCAGACGGTCGCCTACCTGGAGAAGCACGAACTCGTTAAGTGCTCCGTGCTCGATGGCTCCAGTCTTTCCGCCCGCGAGGCCGCCGAAGAGCTCGCTGAGCGTTGCCACGCCGAGGTCGTCCAGGTCATCGGCCGCAAGTTCTCGCTGTATCGCGAGTCCTCGCGCAAGGACATCGAGAAGATCAAGCTCGTCTAAGAGCCAATGATCCGGCGAGCCAACACATAGCGAGCTTACGGGTGCCCAAGTACTTCGGGCGCCCGTTTTTTATCGCTCGACCAGCACGCGATTGAGCCGCCCCTCCACCAAGCGCTCGTATAGACGCCGCGTCTCGGGCTCGGGCACGCCATTGACCTGCTCCCTCAGATGGTGCATATGCCCACTGTATAGCTCGACGATATCGCGCCTCCGCCCCGCCGCACTGTAGACACGCATGGCGCAGCGCACCATATCCTCACGCGCCGTTTCCTGTCGAAGACCCGACTCCGCCAGCCAAATCGCCGACTGCAGATCGTTTTCTTCTAGAGCGGCATTTGCTCCCTTAATCATGCAATCGATGTACTTTGACTGCATAATGCGTCGCATACGCAAAAAGTAGGTGGGATTACAGCCATTGGGAACATACAGCGGTCCGGCATAAAGCTGCTCAATCTTAAGGCACAGCTCAACTAAATGGGGCCCGCGCGCACCCGTGCGATTTCCCAAAACCTCGCGGCTTATCTGGTCAAACAGCCGTACATCGGTCTTGACGTAGTCACCGTTGAGTCCGATGCATTCATTTTGGATGAGCACACACGACTTGCCATCCGGCGTCGGTCCCAAAGCCGACCGCAAGCGCGATATCGTCGAGTACAGGTTGTTGCGGGCGCTATTGAACTCGGCATGGGGCCACAACTCCATGGCCAGCGTCTCACGATCGACGAGCGCATCCATGCCCAGCGCAAGCCGCTCGGCAAGTGTCGCCGCCTTCTTGCGGCGCCACATTTTGTCCGTGATGGGAAACCCGTCGCGCTCGGCGCGGAACGCACCAAACATGCGAATCTCGATATGGTCGATGGTATCAACGGCTTCAACCTCGCCGGCCTGGAACAGGCGCTCGCCCTCCCCTTCCAAATCGTCGCGCAGCGAGTACCGCGACAGCTCGCGCACGGGAAGCTTCTTGCGAATCCTGGTCGCCGGCTCGCCCAGACAATGCATGGCAAGGCGCGCAAAGAGCCGATACGATGGTTCCAGAATCCCCGCGCGATTCATGGACATCCAGGCCGCGAGATCGCTATCTCGCCCCGCGCAAGCCAAATGCAGCGCCACCATCCAGGCTTCTGCACCACCAACCTGCGTCTGGCTTATATCGAGCAACTCCGCTTCCTCGCGTACCGAAACCATCGAGGTGTTACGCAGATACGCCGCGCGCTCCAGCAGCAATGCGTTATCGCGCATGTACGCAATCGACTCCTCGGCAAGTTTGAGCACTTGGACCGCACGGAACTTTGCATTAACCGGCCGTCCCTCTGCCAGCGACTGCCAGCCTTCTAGCAACAGGCCAAACAGCTGAATCTGGTTGTCGCGCATGCGCACGGCAAAACGATCGAGCTCGTTGAACGCCGCGTCGTCGGTTACTGGCAAGCCGGAGAGGAGCCGCCGTGCCGCCAACACCATGCGCACCCAGATAGCCATCGCCTTAAGCCCACGCACGTCGAGTGCCTCCCGCACCACCGTCATCTCGTCGTCACGCTCGTCGGTTCCCGCAAACGACCCGTCAAAAAGTTCCACCAGCATGCTATCGGCCCGTATAACAATCCCTGCGATGTCGAGCTCGCAGTCGTAGGCCTTGCTCGTTTTGAGTTGCTGTAGAACGCCGCCGTCATCTCCCCGCTCGGTCAGGCAGCGCTTGACCTCGATATGCGCAGACAACATATCGAGTGCGGTATGGGATGTCTCGATTTCTGGCACGGCCAGGTTCGTAGGAAGCCCAAGCCCGTTGTCCCCATAGCAAACAGCCGTCAGTGTCTGGGCCACCCTCCATGAAACAGGGTCTATTTCGCAGGTCGCCCGTTCGCCCCCGCGCTCGATAACCGATGCCATATAGCGAGCGAGCTTTGTATTGGACACGCTGACCGCTGCCAGATATACGCCAAGCGCCTCGGCAGGCGTTGGCTCTGGAGCCGGATCGTCGGCATCGATCGTGCCCAGCGCTGCTCGGCAGATATCGGCCCCGTGCCCCGTCAGAGCCAAATCGACCCCATACTGCCCAGCAAGTTCAAGGACCGCTTCACGGTCCAAAAAGGCGTCCGCCAGGCCCATCGCTGCATCGCATCTACCCGCCTTAAGCAAAATCCGGGCCGCCCTCGGAACAAGTTCGGGGCGAACCTCGGCCACCAACTTACGCAAACGCAAGCGTCCGTTATCCTCCGTGCCCAGACACGTAAAACTCCGCTCGGCGGGATCCAAGCCAAAGATCGGGTAGTCGCGTACAAAGTAGGACTGGTCGACCATCGACAGCCTCACCCCGCAAGCCTCGAGTTCTGCGATATTGCCCTCGCCCATCAAAATCATGAGACATGCCACGCAAAACAGCGCATTATTGTCGAGCGAAGCCAGATCGACAAGTGCCGCGCCATATACGTTGACAATCTCGTTTTCGAGCAGACCGGCTACGTCGCCTTGGCCATACAGACCCGTCTGCAATGCCGAGACGAGCTCGGGCACACCCTGCGTGAGCTGATAAAAGTCGAGCGATGTGCTGATCGAAAACGCCGATGCCCACGCCGAATACTCATAGGCATGCACCTTGAGCATCTGCGCATTGATCTTAACCGAATCGCCCAGCCCATGAATCAGCTGACGATTTGAAGGACGGCAGGAGATAAAGACCCCTACCCCCATAGCGCGCAGGCCGCGAATCCTGTCGATGAGGTCTTCGGTATCGTGCTGATCGAGGTTTGGCACATTATCAATCGCGATAAGGGAGTGCGGTTTGTCTTTGAGTTCTTCGGTAACCACCTCGAGCTGCATAAACACCTCGCGCCCAGTGGCGCGATCGGCCTCGATAATCCGCACGGGGCCTCGCGTCGGGTCGCATTTAACCTCATGGGTGTACTGCAGCAGCACCGAGGTCTTCCCAAACCCGTCGGGCGCATAAAGAACCACGATGCCGGCCTTTCGGCCCTTGGCGAGAAGCTCATTCATCAAGCGTTCGCGTCGCACCATATAGCCACCGCCCAGCGGCATCAGCTCGAGGTCGTCCATACTGCCCAAATCGTTTACCATGCCCGCTCCTCAACTCGACCGTATGGACACTGTAACCGCAAGACCATACAAGCCGCGCTATGAATAGAGCGACCTTGTGTTCTAGGTTGTCTTTTGGTACGCAAGCGGCAAGTTTTTGTACAGCGAGGGCCGATTGTTATTAATCCCCCGACTAATCGGTCTTTAAGCAGGTAAATGAGCTTGTCAGCTTGTCCCATCTAAGCGGCAGTGTAACGCAAATGAACAAGGTTCAGCTATGTCATTCAACTCGCCTAGCACCCGCTACCGTCTACGACCTTTTAGTGGCATTTTTGCATAGAATCTGGTATGGAATGAATCAAACTGTTGGGCATCCGGCATTCGTCAAGCTTGCGGCAAGATTTTGGTCAAGTGGGCGGAAAGGGATAGCAAAAAGGCCCCCGCAAAGCGGAGGCCTTAGGCAAGGCTATGTCGAGGTGCAGGATTCGCGCTACTCGCAGAGCGAAAGGGCGGCCTCGTCGGCAACGACAACGCAGTTGGTGTGCAGCTGCAGGATCGAAGCCGGGCACGCGGGCGTAACCGGACCATAGCACATGTCATGCACGGCCTGAGCCTTGGCCTCGCCGTTGGCGACGACCAGGATCATGCGGGCATACATGATGGTCTGGGTGCCCATGGTGTAGGCCTGACGGGGAACGTCGTCGATGCTGTCGAACAGGCGGCTGTTGGCCTGAATGGTGCTCTCGGTGAGGTCGACGCAGTGCGTGCCCTTGGAGAAGTGGTCATCGGGCTCGTTGAAGCCGATGTGGCCGTTGTTGCCAATGCCGAGCAGCTGCAGATCCGGGTAACCGGCGGCGGCGACGATCTTGTTGTACTCAGAGCAGGCAGCGGCGGCGTCGGGGTTGGAACCGTCGGGCACATGCGTGTTGTTCAGGTCGATGTTGATGTGATCGAAGAAGTTCTCACGCATAAAGTAGTGATAGCTCTGGGGATCGTCGTGCGAAAGGCCGCGATACTCGTCCAGGTTGTATGTGCTGACCTCGGCAAAGTCGACGTCGCCCTTCTCGTACCAAGCAGCGAGCTGCTTGTAGGCACCGATCGGGGTGGAGCCGGTGGCAAGGCCCAGCACACAGTCGGGCTTGAGGATAACCTGCGCCGAGATGATATTGGCGGCCTTGCGGCTCATATCCTCGTAGTCTTTAGCTTTAATGATCTTCATTACGCGTCCTTTCTCGTACAAGAGAGGCAAGGCTCCCCTTACAAGCACTTGCCCGCGGCCCGCGTCGGCCGCAACCAACGTGTGCGGCCACCAGGGCGAGGTCGCGTAATGTATGTGTCTCGTGTCTAGCCGCGTCGAGGCCCCTGCCCGTCCACGGTGACCCAAAGCTGTTTAGCTTCGGACAAATCCCATCTTGCCACGGAGGGCGTCCTCTTTCAAGGGCGCCCTCCGTAAACGTGTTTGAATTGTAGGCTAATGGCCACGTGCACTTGCTAGCGCTCGCGAGCAACGATGAGCTGGTCCATCTCTTCGACATGCACGCCAACGGAGCCCTTGATGCTCGAGAACTCAACAGAGTTGCACACCAAGATGGGAACCGTCACATCGTAGCCCTCGGCAGCAATCGCCTCGCGATCGAACTCAATGAGCACATCGCCCTTATGGACGATGTCACCCACTTGCGCATGTACGGTAAAGTGCTTGCCCTCAAGCTGAACAGTGTCCAAACCAACGTGGATGAGCACGTCCAAGCCATCGACCGTGTTAAGCGCAACAGCGTGTCCCGTGGGAAAAATGGCCTCGACCTTGGCATCAGCCGGTGCAATCACACGCGTGCCGGTAGGCTGAATCGCCACGCCCTGGCCCAAAAGGCCGGTGGCAAATGTCTGGTCGTTTACCTCGGAAAGCGGAATGACGTCGCCCGAGATGGGAGCATCCAGCGTAAGGACTCGACCACGCATACCAAAAGACCTTAGGACTTTAGTGAACATGCTCCCCCTCGGACATACCAATCGACCAAAATAGCCTTAACAGTTTACCACTTGGCACTCGTTTTTGACCATTAGGGAAGTTCGCGCTTGACAACCTCGACGATGTCGTCGACAACGCGCTGGGTCAGCTCGTGCGTCTCGGCCTCGGCCATAACGCGGACCAGCGGCTCGGTACCGCTCGGACGTACCAGAATGCGGCCGCGGCCGTCAAGCTCCTTCTCGGCAGCAGCGACGGCATCCCAGATGGGCTGGCAATCATCCAGGCCGGCCTTGTTGTCCGAATGCACGTTGACGAGTACCTGCGGGTACTTCTTCATGATGCCGGCAAGATCGGTGAGGGTACGACCGGTGCGCTTGAGCACGGCCAGCAGCTGCAGAGCCGTCACCAGACCGTCACCGGTGGTGTTGTGCTCCAGGAAGATGATGTGGCCGGACTGCTCGCCGCCGATGACGGCGCCATCCGCGAGCATACGCTCCAGAACGTAGCGATCGCCCACGGCGGTCTGAACCATTTCGAAGCCCTGCTCCTTCATAGCGATGGAGAAGCCAAGGTTGCACATGACGGTCGAGACGATCTCGGAGTTGGCGAGCTTGCCGCGGGCGGCGAGGTCAGAACCGCAGATAGCCAGGATGTAGTCACCGTCGATCTCATTGCCCTCACTGTCCACGAACAGTACGCGGTCGGCGTCGCCGTCGTGGGCCAGACCGATGTCAGCATGGGTGCGCAGCACGAGCTCGCGCAGGGGCTCAAGGTGAGTGGAGCCGCACTCAACGTTAATGTCGGTGCCACAGTAATCGGTGTTGATGGCATGGACCGTGGCACCCAGGCGCTGCAGCGCGGCGGGCGTAGTCTGGCAGGAAGCACCGTGACCGCAGTCGACGGCAACGACCAGGCCATCGAGCCTCAGGCCGTCAAGCGTATCGATGGCGTGGTCGACGTATGCCTTGCGAGCGTCCTTCATCTTGATGATGTGGCCCACGCCGGCACCGGTCGGCAGCGTGTCGGCAGCCATGGCTTCCTCGGACATGACCCAGGCGCTGATCTCTTCCTCGACCGCATCGGGAAGCTTCATGCCCTTGCGGCTAAAGAACTTGATGCCGTTGAACTCCGGCGGATTATGCGAAGCAGAGATGACGATGCCGCCGTCGAGCTCGTTCTGAACGGTGAGCAGCGCCACGGCAGGCGTGGGGATGACGCCGCAGCAGTGCGGACGGCCGCCCTCGGCCATGATGCCGGCGGTCAGAGCGCTCTCGAGCATGGTACCCGAAAGACGCGTGTCGCGGCCGACGCAGATATCCGGACCAAGGAACTTGGTCGCCGCGCGGCCCAGGCGAAACGCAAGGTCGCACGAGAGATCGGCATTGGCGACGCCACGGACGCCGTCGGTACCGAAGATGTTCTGGGGCATAGGATCGCTCCTTCCCTAGCAGGCGATATGCAACCGCCCACCCTAGTCGAAAAAGAAAAGCGGGACCCGCCGAGGAATCGGCAGGCCCCGCTTGTACATTGTATCTCGTAAGGAGATAAAACCTTAGCGCTTGGAGAACTGGGGAGCGCGGCGGGCCTTCTTGAGGCCGTACTTCTTGCGCTCGACCACGCGAGCATCGCGCGTAAGGAAACCGGCCTTCTTGAGGTCAGCACGGTAGTCGCCAGCGTTCAGAAGAGCGCGGGCGATGCCCAGGCGCAGAGCGCCGGACTGACCGGAGATGCCGCCGCCATCGCACAGAGCGATAACGTCGAACTGACCGGCGGTGTCGGTCACCTTGAAGGGAGCAAGGGCGTTCTCAACGAGCTGATGACGGCCGAAATACTGCTCGGCGTCACGCTTGTTGATGGTCACCTTGCCGGTGCCGGGGACGAGACGGACGCGGGCGACGGCGTTCTTACGACGGCCGGTACCCTGGTAGACAACGGTGTTCTCAGCCATCTTTAAGCCTCCAGCTCAATCTTCGTGGGGTTCTGGGCAGCATGCGGATGCTCGGCACCAGCGTAGACCTTAAGCTTGGTCATCTGGGCACGGCCGAGGGTGGTCTTGGGCAGCATGCCGCGAACGGCGCGCTCGATGACCTTCTCCGGGTGCTTCTCCATAGCCTGGCGGAAGCTCTCAGCCTTGAGGCCGCCGTTGTAGCCGCTGTGGCGATAATAGGTCTTCGTGTCGGCCTTGTTACCGGTAAGCTGGACCTTATCGGCGTTGATGACGACAACGAAGTCGCCGCAGTCGCTGTTGGGCGTGAACTGGGGCTTGTTCTTACCGCGCAGGATCATTGCGATCTGGGTGGCAAGACGGCCCAGGACAGCACCATCGGCGTCGACGAGAACCCAGTTGCGCTGGACCTCGCCCTGCTTGGCGTAGTGAGTCGATTTCGAAATCACTTAGACTCCTCCATGTACAGTACGTGTTGTTACAGAGATTCACGGGGCTCTGCAAGTAACCCGTCCATATTACCCCGCTCGCCGTACGAGTCAACAGGTATTTTGGCTCCGACCAGAGTTTCTGCACATGTCATCCACGAGCCGTGATTTTTCCAACTCTTTAGCTGTTGTCATTTTTTGAGGGTTCGCCGTCGCTAGCGCTCAACGAACTCTTGGATTTCCGCGAGCAGGCGCTTTGCCTCCTGACGGCCCTGGATATACAGGTCCAAAAGCTTTGCCGGATCGTGCTCGACATGGCCGACCTCGACCGGCTTTTGCGGAGCGATGACCAGCGCGCGGCCCTCGCGCTCATACTTCCACAGGTGCATGCGCTGGAGGTTATAGCGGTCGTGGCACGTCTCGATAGCCTCGAGCAGGTAGGGGTAGTCGGCATAGCGGGCGCGCGCGGCAGGCATAAACTCGTAGGGCTTTTTCTCGTACGAGCGGTCCTGGGTGACGATGACGACCGCACGGTCGAAGCCCGCCTCCTCGAGCACATGCTCGATAGGAACCGAATCGGCCACGCCGCCGTCGACGTATTTGTGCCCGTCGATCTCGACCGGCGGCGTCACCAGCGGCAGCGAGGTGGAGGCGCGCACAGCATCGAGGTCGAGCACGGCGCTTTTGACCGGCAGGTAGGCAGCGGTTCCACACAGAA
>CABSNA010000050.1 GCA_902478865.1 uncultured Collinsella sp. | reverse complement strand
TCAACTTCAAGGGCGCGACCAGAAGGTCAGCGCCCTTTCGTTTCACGTCACCTTGTCTCAAATGCGGCCCGCTCGCTGACGTTGCCAATACATCGATGTAGTCATTGGGGACGTTCTTAAACGACTACCCAACGGATATTGCGCACATGGCTCGCATGACAGTCGTCTCTTTTATGTTTCCTTTAGCCGTTGCTGCCTAGGATGGGGGTTAGTCGACAGGAAGGGAGCACCGGGATGGACGACGCGAGCGAGCGTGCAATCGAAGAGGACATGCTCGATCAGTTCAACTACTTTGATGATGAGGACGAGGAATTGATCGACCGTCGCGAGCCGGCGGCGCTCGATACTTTCGACCTTATTGATGAAGAGCCCGACGAGGACGAGGTCGGATCAGCGGAGCCCCCACAGCCTTCGCGCCTTGACTCGCTGCTTTCGAGAGCCCCCATGCACCACGGCGTTCGTGCCGGCGCGCTCCATATGAAAACTGACTGGCACCAGATCGTGACGGCAGGCGATGAGCTTGCCGTCGATGCGCCACTCACCGATAAGTCATCCATCATCTGCCGCACCGGCATGCTTATGCTGGCAAGCGGAACAGGTGCCTGGCGCGTGCGCGATACCATGAATCGTGTTGCTGCCGTACTCGGCGTCACGATTCACGTCGACCTGAGTCTTCTGTCGTTTGAGTGCACTTGCATCGAAGATGGCCACTGCTTTAACGAGGTTGTCAGCCTGCCCACAACGGGAGTCAATACCCATCGCATTTGGATGATGGAGAGTTTCCTCAAGGAAATCGAGACCTATGGTCGTCGCTTCACGGTACACGAGTATCACGAGATGCTCAGGACCGTTGAGAGCTCAAAGCCTGATTACTCTCCCTGGCAACAGGGCCTTGCGGCAGCCTGTGCTTGCGGCGCCTTCGTCTTTTTGCTCGGCGGCGGCCCTATCGAGATGGCCTGCGCGTTCGTGGGCGCGGGTGTCGGCAACTTTGCCCGCTCCCATATTCTCAAGCAAGGCCTTGGTCAGTTCAGCGCGCTGACGACCGGCGTTGCGCTCGCTTGCGTTTCGTATCTGCTGGCATTGCTCGGCCTTGGCCAGGTCATACCGGGGGCAATGTCGCACCAAGAAGGCTATATCGGCGCCATGCTCTTTGTGATTCCCGGCTTTCCACTCATTACGGCAGGCCTCGACATCGCTAAGCTCGACATGCGAAGCGGTATCGAGCGCCTTTCATATGCCGTATCGATTATTGTGATGGCGACCCTCGTAGGTTGGATGGTTGCCGAGTGTGTTGGCCTGGCGCCGGACGACTTTGCCCCACTGGGCCTTTCGCCGCTTGCCCTTACGCTCCTGCGCGTGGTGATGAGCTTCGTTGGCGTATTCGGCTTCTCGGTGATGTTCAACAGCCCGGTAAAGATGGCCGCGGCAGCTGGGTTGATCGGCGCCGTGTCCAATACCCTGCGTCTGACCCTTGTCGATGCGCCGACGATGATTCCCTTCCTGGGCCTCAGCACGGGAATGCCTCCCGAGGCAGCAGCGTTTATCGGCGCGCTGGTATCGGGGCTGCTCGCAAGCTTGGCTGAAGTCAAGCTCACCTACCCGCGCATCGCCCTCACGGTGCCTTCGATTGTCATTATGGTGCCGGGCTTGTATCTGTATCGCTCGATGTATTACATGTGCACCTTCGACACGGTCAATATGCTCGGCTGGTTTGTGCGCGCAGTGCTCATCGTAGCGTTTCTGCCCGTTGGACTGGGTGTGGCGCGTACGCTCACCGACCCTCGCTGGCGCCACACCAGCTAATTGGTACAAGGGGGACAGGTTACTTTGCACCAAATGAGTTGCGGTGAAATAGGGACTGAATTGTTGCTTAAAGGGTCAAAACAGTCCGTATTCCACCGCAACTTATGGGGTCGGGGGTTTTGGTGCCCTGCATCTCCACAAACTCAACGCTTACGAAGCGCGCGCCGTTCGTGTTAGGGTAGTTCCACCACATAAGTAGTCGCAGACGCGCGTAACACGGGCGGGCGAGATGAAGTCCCAACAGCTCCATCTTGCCCGCCCGTTTTTGTTGCGTGGCGCCGCGGTACAACACAGAGAGGAATCTGCCCTTTATGCCTATCAACAAACGAGAGAGCCTGCTGTTCACCTTTATCATGTGCTTTTGCATGGTGCTCTGGATGAGCATCTACAACGTTGCCCTGCAGCACGGGGCCATCAACGGCGAGGTCGTTGCCACTGCGTGGCTCGGCTTCCCCGTTGCCTACATTTTTGCCATGTGCTGCGACTGGTTCGTCGCCAGCCCGCTCGCCAAGGGTTTCGCCTTTAAGTACTTGGTCACGCCGGGCAAGAGCTCGCCACTTGCCATGACGCTCGCCGTCAGCTCCTGCATGGTCGTTCCCATGGTCATCATCATGTCGCTGTACGGTGCCTGTGAGGGTCTGACGCACATGCCCGGCGGCATCCTTGCGAACCTGTATTCCGTGCCCGCGATCTGGATGATCAACATCCCGCATAATTTTGTGATGGCGCTGCCGTGGAACCTTTTGGTAGCCGGTCCGATTTCCCGCTTCGTCTTCCGTCGCGCCTTCCCTGTGGGGACGGTTTTCGAGGAGGAGCATGCCGAGCTCTTGGAGCAGGCTATGGCTCCTGAGTGCGAGTAGCTCGCTTAGGGATCTGCTGAGCGCGGGCGACTTGCTTGGTTGGAGCCCTAAGCGTGGATAGCTCTCTCGGCGACATCGCGGGCGTGAGCGGTGCGCATGACCGGAGGGCCCGTGCTGCTCCGTTGCCCGACGTGCTAGCGCGCAGAACAATCTGTTGGTGCATTCGGCGGCTGCTGAAGCGTTTCGGCAGCCGCTTTTTATACGGAGTTTAAATACAACAGTCTGTTGTATTACGTAGAGTGGTATATCTCTAGCGGGAAAAATGCGAGAGACGGAGCATTATGGCGTTGCTAGTAGGACTGGACGTAGGGTCGACGACGACCAAAGTTTACGCGATGCACGAGGATATGACCGAGGCGTGGTGGGGATATCGCCGCCACGGGGCGTGTCAGACAGCGAGCGTGCGCGCCATGCTCGGCGAGCTCGCCGAGCGCTTTCCCCATGAGTCGCTGCGCGTTGCGGTGACCGGCTCGGGTGCGCGCGATATCGCGACCGCGCTGGGCGCCTCGTACGTTCAGGAGGTGGTCGCCAACGCGCTCGCGATCAGCAGGTTCTATCCGCAGACGCGCTGCGCCATCGAGCTGGGCGGCCAAGACGCCAAGATGATCTTCTTCCGCACCAACGATAAGGGAGACATCGAGGTTGCCGACATGCGCATGAACGGCTCGTGCGCAGGCGGTACCGGTGCATTTATCGACGAGATGGCAAAGCTCATGGGGGTCGGCACCGAATCGGGCGAGTTCGAGCAGCTCGCAAGCCGGGGAACGACCGTCCACGAGGTCTCGGGCCGCTGCGGCGTGTACGCAAAGACCGATATCCAGCCGCTGCTCAACGAGGGCATTCCTGCCACCGACCTGGCGCTTTCGGCGCTTCACGCGGTCGCCCGCCAAACGATCGGCGGTCTGGCCCAGGGTATCGACATCGAGCCGCCGGTAATCTTCGAGGGCGGTACGCTCGCCTACAACCCCACACTGGTCCGCGTGTTCCGGGAGCAACTGAATCTATCGGACGATCAGGTTATCGTCCCGCGCGATCCGCAGATCATGGTCGCGCGCGGTGCCGCCCTGTCGCTGACCGACATGTTCGCATCGTCCCAACCGATCGACCTTCCCGACGCTTTTGTCCGGCTGGATAAGCTCGAGACGGTCGCGCCCGCAAGCGGGGAGGGACGTCTTGCCCAGCCCTTTTTTGCCACACCTGCCGAGCAGGCGGATTTTACGGCACGCCATGGCAAAGAGACGCCGGCAAAGGGTCCGGATGCGTATGCGCCCGGAGAGACGGTGCGTGTGGCGCTCGGTATCGATTCGGGGAGCACGACGACCAAGTTCGCCCTGGTCGATGAGGCGGGTGAGCTTGTCGATTCGTTCTACGCGTCTAATAACGGCAGACCGCTCGACGTCGCCCAACAGGGTCTTGTCAGCTTGAAGAACCGCTGGGAGACAGCGGGAGTCACGCTTGCGATCGATGCCGTGGGCACCACGGGATACGGCGAGGAGCTTTTCGCGCGCGCGTTCCACGCCGACTACCATACGGTCGAGACGGTCGCGCACGCCCGCGCCGCGTGCGCATGCGTTCCCGATGCGACCTTCGTGCTCGACATCGGCGGACAGGATATGAAGGCCATCTGGCTCAACCACGGCGTGCTGACCGATATCGTCGTCAACGAGGCGTGCTCTGCGGGCTGCGGCTCGTTCCTCGAGGGTTTTGCCAAAAACCTCGGAATAGCCGTTGAGGATATCGCGACCGAGGCATTTTCGTCCAAAGCCCCCGCCGTTCTCGGCAGCCGCTGCACGGTGTTCATGAACAGCAGCGTCGTTTCCGAGCAGCGGCGCGGTAAGGGTCCGGGCGACATCATGGCCGGTCTCTGCCGTTCGATTATCGAGAACGTGTTCACCAAGGTCATTCGCGTTTCAAATCTCAACCGTCTGGGCGACAAAGTCGTCGTCCAGGGCGGCACGTTCCGAAACGACGCGGTGCTGCGCGCATTCGAGCAGTATCTGGGCAAACCCGTCACGCGTGCGCCCCACCCGGGGCTGATGGGCGCTATCGGTATCGCCCTGCTCGCGCGCGAGGAATGCCGCAAGGGCGACGCCGGCACGTCGTTTATCGGGCTCGATGCCGTGGAGCGCTTCGAGCATCGCGAGTTCGGCGGCGTTACCTGCCGTCGGTGCAACAACCGCTGCCAGCGCGCGGTCGTGGCATTTGGCGACGGCTCGCTTTACGTCACGGGCAATCGCTGCCCGCGCGGCGGCGCCATCTCATGGGATGAGCTCGTGCGCGAGGTTCCCGCGGCGGAGGAGCTGCGTCCGCAGGGTGCTTGCGAGGCACAGGCACCCGGCACGGGGCGCGACCGGACCGCGGCTGCCCCCAATCTCTTTGTCGACCGCGAGAAGCTGCTGTTCGAGTCGTACCCCACGGTTCCCGTCTGCGGGGGGCGCGATGTCACGATCGGCATTCCCCGTGTGCTCGAGTTCTGGGACACCATGCCGTTCTGGTCGACGTTCTTCAGCACGCTCGGCTTTAAGGTGCGCGTCTCGGGACGCAGCACCAAGGCGATGTACGAGCGCGGTCTGGCGCACGTCACATCCGACACCGTGTGCTTCCCGGCCAAGCTCGTCCACGGGCACATCCGCAATCTCGTCGACGCCGGCGTCGACCGCATCTTCATGCCCATCATCACGACGGTGCCCACCGAAAACACCGCCTCTACCAGCGAGTGGATGTGCGCCGTCGTAAAGGGATACCCCTACGTGATGCGCAATTCCGATAACCCGGAGGAGCGTTTCGGCGTTCCGTTCGATACGCCGCTGTTCCACTGGTACGACGAGGGCGACCGAAACCGCCAGCTCAAGGCGTGGTGCAAGGAGACCTTCGATATCGATGCCGACCTGGTTGCCAAGGCGACCGAGCAGGCGGACCGCGCGCAGGAGACGTTTGAGAACCAGCTGCAGCTGCGCGGCAGGCAGGTGCTCGAGAACGTGCGCGAGGACGGCGGCTACGCGGTGGTGATCGCTTCGCGCCCGTACCACAACGACCCGCTGGTCAACCACGGGCTGCCCAAGCTCTTCTCTGAGCGCGGCATCCCCGTGCTGACGCCCGATGCGGTGCCGGGGGTCTGCAACGTCGATCTTTCCAACAGCCGCATCGACATCGTGAACAACTACCATGCGCGCATGCTGTCGTGCGCGGTCATCGTCGCATCGACGCCCGAGCTCGAGCTCGTGCAGATGGGCAGCTTCGGCTGCGGCCACGATGCGTATCTCACCGACGAGATCGCGCGCATGATGGGCGAGATGGGCTCCAAGGTTCCGATGATGATCAAGCTCGATGAGAGCGACGTCGCCGGTCCCATGGGCATTCGCGTGCGTTCGTTTATCGAGTCGGTCAACCGTCGTCGCACGGAGGAGCGTGCCGAGGGCGCCCGGGTGCACGCGGTCCATCCGCTCGACGACCCGTATAAGGTCAAGTACACCAAGCGCGACCGGCACGACAAGATCGCGCTGGTCCCCAACACCTCCCATGCGTTCTGCAGGCTCATGACCGCGGCGATGCGCAATCGGGGCGTGCGCGCCGAGGCGCTTGATATCGGGCGCGAGGATGCCATCCGCCTGGGCAAACGCTATGTGCACAACGACATCTGCTTCCCCGCGCAAATCGTGATCGGCGAGGCGCTCGCGGCACTCAAGAGCGGTAAGTACGACCCGCACGACGTCGCCGTGGTGACTGGCAAGTATATCGGCGACTGCCGCCTGACGCACTACATGCCCCTGCTGCGCCGCGCGCTCGACGACGCGGGATACGACTATGTCCCGGTGCTCACCAACGACGACGTCGATGCCCACAATGCGCATCCGGGCTTCAAGCTCGGCCTTGGCCCGAGCATCCAGATCGCCTACGGTCTTCCCATGATCGACGCCCTCGAGGCCATGCTTAGGCGCATCCGTCCCTATGAGCTCGAGAAGGGCGCGGCGGACGCTGCGTTCGACCGCGCGCTCGATGAGGTTATCGAGGGCATGGAGCGCTCGGGGCTGAGAGGCCAGGCGACGGGCTTCAAACGCGCGCTTGCGATCATGGACGCCGTTCCGTACGACCGCTCGAACCCGCATCCGACCGTTCTCATCGTGGGCGAGTACCTGCTCAATTTCCATCTCGGCGCCAACCACGAGATCGAGCGCTACCTCGAGGACAACGGGCTCGAGGTCATCGAGGCGCGCATGACCGACGTGATCCGCAAGACCTATTTCTACAAGCATGCGCAGTCGCGCGAGTTCCACGTCGACCTGTCGCTGCCCGAAAAGGCCTGGTACGCCACGGCGGACAACCTGTTCGAGCTCGCGCACGACCGTTGCGACCGCCTGGGCGCGGCGAGCCCGCTCTACGAGCCGCCGACGCGCATGCCCGAGCTCGTGCGCGCGAGCGATAAGATCCTGCACCATACGTTCGATGCGGGCGAGGGCGTGCTGATTCCGGCGGAGATCCTCGAGCACGCCAAGCGCGGCTGCCGCAACTTCGTGATCCTGCAGCCGTTCGGGTGTCTGCCCAACCATGTCGTGGGGCGCGGGCTCATCCATGCGCTCAAGGAGCAGTATCCCACGGCGCAGTTCCTGCCGCTCGACTACGATCCCGACGTGAGCTTCGCCAACGTGGAGAATCGTCTTCAGATGCTCATCATGAACGCCAAGGCGCAGGGGTGCGGTGAGGCGCATGGCGAGACCGCGTAAGGACGCCGATGCGCCCGATGCACGCACCCGTATCATCGAGGCGTTTTGGGAGCTCATCGAGAACAACAGCATCTTCGAGCTGTCGGTTGGCGAGGTGACCCGCGCCGCCCAGTGCAATCGCGGAACGTTTTACTACTATTTTCACGATTTCGATGAACTCGTCGCCATCGCCATAGCCCAGCTGCTGCAGGATAACGAGCTCATCACCGATGCCCTCTGGCATTTTTCGAGCGAGGGCGACCTTTCGGCGTTCGACCGGCGCGACGTCCGCTGCCTGCTGCGGCGCATCGTCATCACCATGAGGGCGGGTGCCGCCGAGCAGGTCGAGCAGGGCATCCATACGATCATCATCGACCGCGTGAGAGAGATCGTCCACCCCGACGGAGAAGAGCTCAAGGCAGATTCGAGCTTTGCGGTGGGCTTTCTGGTCTCGGGCATCATGGGCTTTGTGATGGCGGTCGGCTTTGCCCGGGAGGGCGGCGAGGAGATAGACCTCGAGCAGCTGGGGGACAGCGCGTGCGCGTACCTGAGGGCGGTCGCCATGCAGACGGTTGAAACGGTCGCGCAAGTCGAGGGCGTCGATACATCCGAGCTGCTCGAACGCGTCTCCAAGGAGGCCGATGCCTATCGCGCATCGCGTGCGACGAGTCCCGACGTGGTGAAAGACGTCTAGGGTTTCTCTTGCGGGGCGCCCGTCGCGCATCGCGCGGTGAGTCCCGCGATGCGGTCATAACCTGCATTCATGTGAGCCGGGTTTATAGATATTCCTCCAGCTGTTAACATAGACAACCTGTGGGTAAAGAGACAAAAGCGCCGCCGACGGGCGGGCGTTTTGATTTCGATGAACTCATGTAAGGAAACGAGCATGTTAGATAGATTTACCGATCGAGCGCGCAAGGTCATGTCGATGGCCAAACAGGAGGCGCTCGATCTTCATTCAAATAAGGTGGGCACCGAGCACCTGCTGCTCGCGCTTGCCACTGTCTCTTATACACATCTGACGCTGCCGACGATC
>CABSNA010000049.1 GCA_902478865.1 uncultured Collinsella sp. | reverse complement strand
GAGATTCATGAGCGTCTCGTGGGCTCGGAGATGTGTATAAGAGACAGCTTCCCCCACTCCGCCTCACCACTCCACCCACCATATATCGCAAAACACCCCAAGCATATGTTCGAAAACACAATATGTTGTGTTTACAGCAACGGCGGGATGCCACCTGTGGCACCCCGCCGTTCAACCTCAACCTTCAAGTTGACCTTGAGGCGATTTTTGCGTCCCTTTATATACCGTTCACATCGCCCCCCAAACTCCCCCACCCAAGGCACGTGCGGCCCACTACCGCGACGCCAAGTGGCGAAAAATGGGACGGGCCCCAGATTGCCCATGCGCGCGCAAAAGCACGCCGCGGCAATCTGGGGCCCGTCCCCAAGTACCTATAAATATGCAGGCCAGCGATGTGTTAACGATGTGCCAGCGGGTGCGCCGCCAGATAGACCTCGGCCAGTTGTGTACGATCGATATGCGTGTAGACCTGCGTGGTCGATATATCGGCATGTCCCAAGATCTCCTGTAGCACACGGAGGTCTGCGCCGCCCGCAAGCATATGGGTGGCAAAGGAGTGACGCAGCGTATGGGGATGGAGTCCCACCAGCCCCACCTGGCGCCCGTAGCGCTCACAGATGGCATGGATGCCCTGGCGCGACAGACGGCGGCCGTTCTTATTTAAAAAGACCGCCGAGGTCTCGGTTCCGCGGGCATGGGCCGCCAAGCGAGAACGCCCCTCAGTTACATAAAGCGTCAGAGCTCGCGCCGCGCTTCCCACCAGCGGGGACAGGCGTTCCTTCGAGCCCTTACCGCGAACGAGCACAAAGCCATCGTCGATATGGATATCGCCCACATCGAGTCCCACCAACTCGCTCACACGCAAACCGCATCCGTAGAGCACTTCCAAGATGGCATGGTCGCGCAAGCCCATCTCGCCCTCGGGGAAGTCTTGATCGAGCAGCGCCGAGACATCCTCCACCGATAGATACTCCGGCAAACGCTCAGCCTTTTTAGGCAGGCGCAACGCCGCCGTTGGATTTTGGGCCACAGCCCCATCGCGCACCAAAAAGGCATGCAGGCCCTTCACGGCCGCAAGCGCACGCTCCACCGAGGCATCCGAATAGCCCCCATCGCGACGGTCGGCGACAAAGCCCTCCACGACCTGACGGGTCACCTCTTCAAAAGACACAATACCCGCCCGCTCCAGATAGGCGCAGTACGTCGTCAGGTCACGACGATAGGCCGCAATCGTGTTGCGCGCCAAACCCCGCTCGACCGCGAGGTAATCGAGATACTCCCCCGCCGCCACGGCGAGCGACGAGGGAGTAGCTTCGGTATGTTCCTTATTCGCCGGCACCCTTAGTCCGTAGCGAGGTTCATGGGCGTCACCTGCAGACGGTCGACACCCTCGTGCTGGCCGATCGAAGCGCGCACGAACTCGCGGAACAGCGGCTGCGGGTTGGTCGGGCGGCTCTTGAACTCGGGATGAGCCTGGGTTGCCACATACCACGGATGCACGTCGCGCGGCAGCTCGACCATCTCGACCAGGCGCTCGTCGGGCGACAGACCCGAGATAACCAAGCCGGCGTCCTCGAGCTGGTCACGGAAGGCGTTGTTGAACTCAAAGCGATGACGGTGACGCTCGTAGACGAGCTCCTCGCCATATGCCTCGCGAGCAAGGGTATCGGCGGCGAGCTTGCACGGATAGGCGCCCAGGCGCATGGTGCCGCCCTTCTCGGTCACGTCCTCCTGCGAGCTCATCAGATCGATGACGCTAAACGGGCCGTCCGGATCGAACTCGGAGGAGCTGGCGCCGGCAAGGCCGACGACGTTGCGGGCGAACTCGCACACGGCCACCTGCATACCCAGGCAAATGCCCAGATACGGAATCTTGTGCTCACGGGCAAACTCGGCCGCGAGGATCTTGCCCTCCAGGGCGCGCTTGCCAAAGCCGCCGGGGACCAGGATGCCCGAGGCGTCGCCCAGAACCTCGGAGACATTCTGCTCGTCGAGGCTCTCGCCGTCGACCAGCTGGACCTCCACATGGCGATCGTAGAAGACGCCCGCATGGTGCAGGGCCTCGATAACCGACAGGTACGCATCGGGCAGCTGCGTGTACTTGCCCACGACGGCGATCTTCACCTTGTCGGCGTGATGGTTGGCGTGATTCTGTTTGCGCAGGAACTCGTTCCACTCGCTCATGTCGCGCTCACGCGGGTCCAGACCCAGGCGCTCGCAAATGCGCAGGTCAAAGTCCTGCTCGGCAAGCAGCTGCGGAACATCGTAAATGCTCGCGCAGTCCTCGTTGGTAAAGACACAATCGGTGTCGACGTCGCAGAAGCTTGCGATCTTTCCGCGGATAGCGTCATCGATATGGTGGTCGGAGCGCAGCACGATGATATCGGGCTGGATGCCAAAGCTGCGGAGCTCCTTGACGGAATGCTGCGTGGGCTTGGTCTTGACCTCGTGGGCGGCGGCGATATAGGGAACGAGCGACACGTGGATGTAGCAGACGTTCTCGGGGCCGGCCTCCTTGCGGTACTGACGGATGGCCTCGACAAACGGTTGGGACTCGATGTCGCCGATCGTGCCGCCCAGCTCGGTGATGACTACATCGGAGCCGGTCTGCTCCTCGATGCGGCGGAACTTGTCCTTAATGGCATTGGTGACGTGAGGAATCACCTGCACGGTACCGCCCAAAAAGTCGCCGCGACGCTCGCGGGCGATCAAGCTCTTATAGATGGCACCAGTCGTAAAGTTGGAATCGCGGGTCAGGTTCTCGTCAATAAAGCGCTCGTAGTGGCCCAGGTCCAGATCGGACTCGTAGCCGTCCTCGGTCACAAAGACCTCGCCATGCTGGAACGGGCTCATGGTGCCGGGGTCGACGTTCAGATACGGGTCGGCCTTTTGCATCGTTACCTTGTAGCCGCGCGACTTGAGCAGACGGCCCAGCGAGGCCGCGGTAATACCCTTGCCCAGAGACGAAACCACGCCGCCGGTCACGAACACATGCTTGGTCATATTGAGTTACCTGCGCTTCCCGTAGAAGTTGTTTATCCACATCTTACGGGTCTTCATTGTAATACTCGCACCGCGAACCGTTCGCAATTTTTCTCGCGTGCGATTGCATTTCTCAATCTTGAAACAAAACGCCGCCCGGTTTCCCAGGCGGCGTCGCTATGGCAAGGGTTACATGCTGCTATCGATCAGCAACCTCGTCCTCAAGCATTTCTTGAACGAGCATGCCGGTACGGACGCCCTCAAGATACCACTCGCCACGTTCGGTGAGGCAAATGCCATTTGCAAGCTGACCGCCGTCGTCGCTATAACGCGAGACGACATCGATCATGCCTTCGGAATCCAAGCGATCGATTGCGGCGCGGGCACGATACGGCGAAACCCCCACGCGCTCGGCAAGCGTTTTGCGCGAGAAACCATACGGCCCGCCATTGTCTTCGGTTTGCTGGTCGATCTCCATCAACACCAGCACCTCGACACGCTTCATATCGTTGACACTCGCACGACCCTTGCCCGCCATAGCAGCCTCCTCAAACCGAGCACGAGCATCTAACGCGCCGTGCGCGACCGACACACCTCACGATGGCAGGTAATATCCATCATGCGGCATCCCGCTAAGGATGAAACAGTTACGGTTATTGTATACCGCTCAAATTGTTTCTAGGCAGGTAAACGGCTATTTTTCGCCGAAATAGGCGCTTTATTGATCAAAAAGCCGTACCGGGCGCTAACCCGATACGGCCAAAATGCAATGCAATTACCGCGGTGCTTCAAACTTAGCGATGGAAGAAACCGCGGCGCTCAAACTTGGGCTCGCAGCACACATTGATGCCCAACTTGCGCAGTACCGTCTCGTCCGTCGGCGAGATGATCACGCTAAAGAAGGCATCGCAGCCGCGCAGCTGCTCCAGGCCCGAAAGGACGCGGGCCGCCGTCTCGCTCGTTGCCGAGGTGATCGAGAGCGCCATAAGCGTCTCGTCAGTGTGCAGGCGCGGGTTCTTGCTACCCAGGAAATGCGTCTTGAGCTTGCTGATAGGCTCGATCGCCTCATCACTAATGACCTCGAGCTCAAGGTCAACGCCCGAGACATGCTTAAGTGCATTCATGATGAGCGAGCTCGCGGCGCCCAGGCGCGTGGAAGTCTTGCCGGTCACCACGGAGCCATCGGGCATGACCATGGCGCCTACGGGGCCACCCGTCAGCTGCTCCCTGGTAAGGGCGGCCGAGCGTGCCGGCGAGTAATTCTTGTCGATACCGGCCTTCTTCATAATGATCTTGAGACGGTCGACTTGCTCATCGCCCACGCCGGTACGGCGCACATTTTCGACCGCGGTAAAGTAGCGGCGGACGATCTCCATCTTGGAAGCGTCGCGGCAGGCATCGTCATCGGTGATGGCAAAGCCGACCATATTGACGCCCATGTCCGTGGGGCTCTGGTAGGGGCTCTTGCCCAGGATCTTTTCCATCAGGGCACGGACCACCGGGAAGGCCTCGACGTCGCGGTTGTAGTTGACCGTAGTCTTGTTATAGGCCTCCAAGTGGAAGGAGTCGATGATATTCGCATCGTCGAGGTCGGCCGTGGCGGCCTCATAGGCGATGTTGACCGGATGCGTGAGGGGAAGGTTCCAGACCGGGAAAGTCTCGAACTTGGCGTAGCCGGCGGCGGTGCCGTGCTTGTGCTCGTGATAGAGCTGAGACAGGCAGGTGGCGAGCTTACCTGAACCAGGACCCGGCGCGGTGACCACGACGAGCGGTCGGGTGGTCTCGACAAACTCATTCTTGCCGTAGCCATCGTCGGACACGATCAGATCGACATCGTGTGGATACCCCTCGATGGGATAGTGCAGCTTGGCGGGAATACCGAGCGCGTTCAGGCGGTTGCGGAACACATCGGCAGCAGGCTGGCCGGCGTACTGGGTGATGACCACAGCCGCGACAGCAAAGCCGTTGCCGCGGAACAGGTCAACCAGGCGCAGCACATCCTCGTCATAGGTAATGCCGAGGTCACCACGAGCCTTGTTTTTCTCGATGTGGTTCGCGTTGATCGCGATGATAACCTCGACATCGTCGGCGATGCTCTTGAGCATGCGGAACTTGCTGTCCGGTTCAAAACCCGGCAGCACGCGACTCGCGTGATAGTCGTCAAACAGCTTGCCGCCAAACTCCAAATACAGCTTGCCGCCAAACTGCGAGATGCGCTCCTTAATATGAGCGGCCTGCAGCTCGATATATTTCGCGTTGTCGAAACCCTGGCGCATGTATGGCTCCCGTCCCGTTTCCATTTAATGTTCTAGGCGATTATAACGGAGCAGGCCCTCCCCAACACCCAAGCAGCCAACGGGCATCAACCAAACACGTCATCGATAAGTTGCGGTGAAATAGTTCCCGTTTAACCCCTCAAGACGGCCAAACAGGAACTATTCCACCGCAACTTCCCCTTTTGGCGCAAAGTAACCTGATCCCTTTGCACCAACAACAGAAACGTCGCAGGTTGAGCATAAGTCAGCGAGCGACGTCCAGGACGTACAAGTTGGCATGAAAAAGGCAAGGCATAGACCTTTTGGTCATGTCTTGCCTTTTGAATGACAAATTGTCGTCCTGGGCGGCGCGCAGCGTCGACTGGTTGCGCGGTTCGTAGAACCGCGCAACATGAGAGCGCCCCCTCCCGCGCACGGAACGGGAGGGGGCTAAAGGTAGGAGTCTACCGGTGGGTTGACCCCACCGGACAGACGATGACCAGGTGATCCTTTACAGGATCGTCAAGGTTTCCGTGGGGTACCCGTTGGGTACTTAGAGCAGCACGCAGGCGACGGTCAGGATGACGGCGCAGACGACGGAGAGCGCGACGATGAGCTTAAGGGCAAACTTGAGCCAGGTCGTCCACTCGATCTTGGCCAGGGCGAGACCGCCCATGATGGCACCGGAGGTCGGGGTGAACAGGTTCACGACACCGATAGCAGCGGAGAAGATCATGACCATGACCTCGGGCGAGAAGCCGAGCTTAACAGCCAGCGGTCCCATGATGGGCATGGAGACGGTAGCCATACCAGAGGTCGAGGGGATCAGGAAGGACAGGCCGAAGTAGACCAGGAAGCTCATGGGAGCGAAGATCACGCCGGACAGGCCAGCCAGAGCATTGGCGGCAGCGTCGAGGACGTAGACGTCGAGGCCGGTGTTAGCCATGAGGACGGAGATACCACGGGCGAGGGCGATGACGAGAACAACGGACATCATGTCGGCAGCGCCGGTGATGAAGGTGTTAACGATCTGCTTCTCGGACAGGCCACCGATGATACCGATCAGGACGGCCATGAGGAAGAACCAGGTGGAAGCCTCGTCGAAGTACCACTGGCCAATGGGCAGGCCGGTGATCAGGGCAGACCAGCCCTGGACGACGGCGTTACCGTCGGCGTCGTAGACGGCGCCAGCGTCGAAGAAGTTGGCGACGCCCTCGTTGAGGTCGGCCAGCGGAATGAAGCCGACGATCATGACGACGAAGGTGAAGGCGAAGGCAATCAGAACACCCTTCTGACGACCGGTGAGCTTGACCTCCTTGTGGACCTCGGAAGCAGCCTTGCCGTGAGCCTCTTCGGCGTCCTTGAGCTCCTGCATCGACAGGATGGTGGAACCCTTGTCAGCCTTGACCTTCTTGGCATAGTTCATCACGAAGAAGATGGACATAGCGGTAGTGACAATCCACAGGACGGCACCGAGGCCGATGATGATGGACTGGTTGACCTCAATGCCAACGCCGGTCAGAGCGTCGACGGCAGCGCCGACGGCGAACGGGTTAACCGTGGAGCCCAGGCAGCCGCAGCCAGCGCCGAGCAGGACGGTAGCGGCACCGACCATGGGGTCGAAGCCAGCGGCCATCATGGTAGCGGCGAGCAGGGCGTAGAAGGGAACGGTCTCCTCGCACATACCATAGGTGGTACCACCGAGGGAGAAGATGAGCATCAGCACGGGAATGAGCATAATCTCGTTGCCCTTAAGCTTCTGCACCAGAACGGCAATGCCGTTGTCCAGGGCGCCGGTCTCGGTCATCATGCCGAGGAAGCCGCCCAGGATCATAACGAAGAGGCAGACGGGCAGAGCGTCAGCGAAGCCCAGGATCGGGGCGGTGCAGAAATCGCTCAGACGGGCTGCAGTAACCGCGCCGCCGGACGTACCGGAGACGATTACGGTAATCACTGCGACAATTGCCAGCAGAGCAAGAAGAATGGTGAACGATGAAGGCATACCGCGCTTTTTCTTAGCGGTCTCAGTCATAGTTCTCATCCCCCCTTCATAAATCATTTACTGATCTCGCCCGAAGCGGCTCTTCCGTGCCGTGCCTGCCGCTTGATGCGAGATTATTACCAGATAAAACCGCTCGGGGTGTGCAGCAATACACCCCGAGCGAGATGCTAGATGCTCTTACTTGAGCGTGGCGTACATGACAGCCTTGATGGTGTGCATGCGGTTCTCAGCCTCGTCGAAGACCTTGGAAGCGGGGCTCTCGAAGACCTCGTCGGTGACCTCCTGCTCGGTGATGCCGAACTGCTCGCACTTCTCGGCGCCAATGGTGGTGTTGGTGTCGTGGAAGCTGGGCAGGCAGTGCAGGAAGATGGCACCCGGGTTGGCCATAGCCATGACGTCGGAGGTGACACGATACGGGGTGAGCTGAGCGATGCGCTCGGCCCAGACCTCGTCGGGCTCGCCCATGGAGACCCACACGTCGGTGTAGATAACGTCGGCACCGGTGACGCCGTCCTTGACGTCGGTGGTCAGCTTGATGGTGCAGCCATTGGCCTCGGCGATGGGCTTGCAGGCCTCGATGACGTCGTCAGCGGGCATGCACTCCTCGGGGCCGCAGGCCACGAAGTTCATACCGAGCTTGGAGCAGACAACCATGAGGGAGCGAGCGACGTTGTTCTTGCAGTCGCCCATGAAGACGAGGGTCTTGCCCTTGATGTCGTAGTTGAAGTTCTCCTGGACGGTCAGGATGTCGGCGAGCATCTGGGTGGGGTGCCACTCGGTGGTCAGGCCGTTCCACACGGGCACGCCGGACTTGGCAGCGAGCTCCTCGACGTCGTCCTGGGCAAAGCCACGGAACTCGATGCCGTCATACATGCGGCCGAGAACGCGGGCGGTGTCCTCGATGGACTCCTTCTTGCCCATCTGCGACGAACCGGGATCGAGGTAGGTGACGCCCATGCCCAGATCCATGCCGCCGACCTCGAAGGCGCAGCGGGTACGAGTGGAAGTCTTCTGGAAGAGCAGAACGATGTTCTTGCCCTCGAGATAGCGGTGCGGAACGCCAGCGCGCTTCATGTCCTTGAAGTTCTTGGAGAGCTTGAGCAGGTACTCGATCTCCTCGGTGGTGAGGTCGAGGAGCTTGAGGAAGCTACGGCCGGAGAGGTTAACACCCATGGTTTGTTTCCTTTCGAAGAAATGAATTACGTAAATATTAGTGTTGCCCGTTTAACGGGCGAAGCCGGTGCGGTTGTAGGGAGACCGCACCGGAAACGGAAAGACTTAGAGGTCCTCGCGCCAGAAGGGCATGCTCATGCAGCGCGGGCCGCCGCGGCC
>CABSNA010000048.1 GCA_902478865.1 uncultured Collinsella sp. | reverse complement strand
TCGTCGGCAGCGTCAGATGTGTATAAGAGACAGGCGCCCAGGCAAGCGCCACCGTTCCCCTAGACCTGTTGGGCATGCTCGCCGTAAGGGCCTTACAGACCGCCATCGTAAACGGAGCAAAAACCGCCAAAACCTCCCACGGCATCCCCGGCGCCGCGAAGTAACCCCACTCGACCGTCGGTCGGAGGCGGGCGGGCGTTACGTTTGCTGCTCTACAGTCCTATGCAAGACGAAGGCCACATTAAGTGGCCTTCTTTGCATGCGGAACTCGCGACAAACGTAACGCCCGCCCGTCTCCGACCGACTAACAACTAAGATCTTTTCAGCCCAGGCCCCTGTGTACCGCGCGTCGAAGATCTTCAAATTCAAATAACCTGACAATCGATTCTTATAGCAGAGGCCCCTTGGCCTTTAGTTTGATACAAGTTCCGCACGAGCCGGAAAGCACTTAATGTGCTTTCCGTGCGAGCAGGACTGTTCGCAGTAGCAAACTAAAGGCCAAGGGGCCCAGTCAACCTATCAGCAGCGATTACTCAACAGTTAGTTGAATTTGAAGATCTTAGAGGCAAGACGGTATAGGCCGAGCGTGGTTTTGTCTCCGGCCCGTCCGCGCAGATTGGTGAAGAACCCGACCACGCCGTAGCGGGCACGACGATACATGCGCTCGTCGTAGGCCTTCAAATCATTCCACAGCATCTTTAGGCGCTCGTCGGCGCAATCTTCCTCGGAAAGCTTGGTGAGAACCGAGCAGATCGCCATCATCATGGTGAAGTAGCCCATCATGTACGAACGCAGACGCGACGACTCAACATCGCTGTACAAGTGGTACGACTCCATCATGATACGCGTAACACGGAACTGCTGGTCCAGACGCTTGACCATCGTTGCCTCGTTGACGCTCTGACCTTCGCGACCGATAAAGTAGCGGTAGAGGTCGATGTCGGCGTAGTACATGGTCTTGCAACGCGGCAGCGGCACGTAGGCGTAGATGTTGTCCACATAGAACGTGTGCGGCGGCATGGGAAGGTTGGACTCGCGCAGCACATCCGTGCGATAGCACAGGCTGTGCATGAGCAGGTTCTGGTCCAGGCGAAAATGACCGATCTGATCCCAGGAAAAGATCTTTTTGCGCGGCAGGGCAAATTTGTAGCCAATAGCGGTATGCGTGCCCTCGTAAACCTTCTCGTACACGTAGTTCGAGATAAACAGGTCAACGCGCTGGTCGCGCTCCTCAAAGCCACGCAGAATCGACAGCATGGTCGAAAGGGCAGCACCGTCAAGCCAGTCGTCCGAATCAACAACCTTGTAGTAGGTGCCCTGCGCCTCGCGCAGACCCGAAAGGACGGCAATACCGTGACCGCCGTTCTCCTGGTGCACCGCGCGGATGATTCCAGGGTAACGGGCCTCCCACTCGTCGGCCTTGGCGGCCGTCTCGTCCTTGGAGCCGTCGTCCACCACGATAATCTCGATATCGGTGGCGTAATTGCTCCCCTCCAAGATAGAGGTGATGCAATGGTCCATGTCCTTGGTGGCGTTATACGAGGGAATACCGAATGTTATGACTTTATGCATGGCAGGCGATAATCTCATCCGAAAGATCGAGGGCGGAATTGGTCACAGCGTCCATATCGTAGTAACGATACTCGGCCAGACGACCCACCGGGTGGAAGTTCGTCAGGTTCTGGACGCGCTCAAGATAGCGCTCATAGAGCTCACGGTTCTCGGGCTCAAGAATGGCGTAGTACGGCGTCTCACCCGAGCCGGGCGTATAGGCCTTGGAGTATTCCTTCATGATGGTGGTCTTGCCGGGCAGGACCTGGCCAGTCATATTCTTGAACTCGGTGATGCGCGTGTAATCCTCGCTCGTGGTGTAGTTGACGGTGCCCACGGGCTGGAACTGATCCATATCGAGCGTCTCGAACTTCATGTCGAGCGTACGGTACGGCAGGGCGCCCAGGTCGAGATTGAACAGCTCGTCGAGCGGACCGGTGTAGACGATCTCGCCGCCATAGACCTTGCCGTCGATCTTGACGGTGGTCTCGTCAATCTCGAAGAGGTCGCGGGCATCCACGTCGCAGAACACATCAATCAGATCGTGGTCGAGCATGTGCTCGAACAGTGCGGTATAGCCGTCCTGCGGCATGCCCTGGAAGGGAGCTTGCGGGAAGTAGCGGTCATCATCGCCCACAAAGACGGGAACGCGGCCGGTGATCGAGGGATCGATCTGATCGGGCGTCTGGCCCCACTGCTTCATGGTGTAATGCAAAAAGACGTTCTCGTAGACGTAATCGGCGACCTCGGCCAAGTCGGGGTCGTTCTTCTTACGCAGCTCCATAATGGGCACCTTGACATCCTTGCCAAAGGTCTCCACGAGCTTCTGATACAGCTCCTCGCCGCGCTCGTCACCAAAGGCGAGCTTGAGACTCGCATGGTTGAAGGGCACGGGCATAAGGGTACCGTTGATGTTGGCGAGCACCTTGTGCTGATAATCCGTCCACTTGGTAAAGCGCGACAGGAAATTGTGAACGCGCTCGTTAAAGGTGTGATAGATATGCGGACCGTACTCGTGGATCAAGATTCCGGCCTCGTCAGTGCAGTCATAGGCATTGCCCGCAATGTGGCTACGGCGCTCCAAAACGGCAACACGATAGCCGATGGTCTCGGCAAGACGGCGGGCGCAAACGGCACCGGCATATCCAGCGCCGACGACAATCATGTCGTACGCGCCGGCGTTAAAGCCTTCAGGCAGGCCTGAGGTAATCTGCATCGATACTCCTTGTCAAAAGCCACGGGCTCGTTAGCTGGGCTTTTCTCGAACATTCTTCGAGACACATTTATCAGAGCGATTATAGCGCTAATGCGTCCTATAATGAGCTTGCCACACAAGGAAAGCTCAAGCACCGCGGCGTACATAATTGAAAGGTAAACCCGCTAGCAGCGGGTTTATTCGTGAACAGCCGGGCGCCTGGAGCTTAGCGAAACGCTTGTAAGGAGTAACATGAGCGATTTCCTTAACCGTATGAAGTCTGCCGCCAAGGCCGACCTTAAGACGATCGTCCTGCCCGAGGGCGAAGATCCGCGCACCATCGTCGCGGCCACCAAGATCATCGAGGAGGGCCTGGCAAAGATCGTCATCCTGGGCAACCCCGACGAGATCAACGTTCCCGGCGCCACCGTCATCGACCCGCGCAATGCCGAGAAGCACGAGGAGTACGCGCAGAAGTTTGCCGAGCTCCGCGCCAAGAAGGGCGTCACCATCGAGCAGGCTCGCGCCCAGGTGATGGACGCCACCTACTTTGGCACCATGATGGTCAAGATGGGCGACGCCGACGGCCTGGTCTCCGGCGCCTGCCACTCCACCGCCGACACCCTGCGCCCCGCGCTTCAGATCCTCAAGACCGCCCCGGGCACCAAGCTGGTCTCGGCCTTCTTCGTGATGTGCACCGACACCCCGCAGTTCGGCACCGACGGCACGCTGATCTTCGCCGACTGCGGCCTCAACATCAACCCGTCCTCCGACGAGCTCTCCGAGATCGCCATCGCCTCCGCTCACTCTTGGTCCACCTTCATGGGCAACGTTGAGCCGCACGTGGCCATGCTCTCCTACTCCACCATGGGCTCCGCCGGCGGCGAGGTCGCCAAGAAGGTCCAGGAGGCCGTGAAGTTCTGCAAGGAGAAGGCTCCCGAGCTCGCCATCGACGGCGACCTGCAGCTCGACGCCGCCATCGTCCCCACCGTCGCCCAGCTCAAGGCTCCCGGCTCCTCCGTTGCCGGTAAGGCCAACGTGCTCGTGTTCCCCGACCTCGAGGCCGGCAACATCGGCTACAAGCTGGTCCAGCGCTTCGCCGGTGCTGACGCCTACGGCCCCATCCTGCAGGGCATCGCCAAGCCGGTCAACGACCTTTCGCGCGGCTGCTCTGCCGACGACATCGTGGGTGTCGTGGCCATCACCGCCGTCCAGGCTCAGATGGCTGAGTAGCGCACATATCCCCGCCGAAGGCAGCGCAGGTTAACCCCTGAAAACGTCCTCGACCAATGAAACGCCCCCGTTCTGCTCCTTCGGAGCTACGAACGGGTGCGTTTCTGGTCTGCGGAGTGTTTTCAGGGGTTAACCTGCGCTGCCTTCTACCGTCACGTGGCATTCAGGGCATCTGGAGTGGACGGCGGCTTGGCTACGAGCTGGAGCTGAGGATCTGAATGGTCGGGTTCCGTTGCTGGAAGTGCAGGCGTTGCTGGCGGTGATCACTTTGGGACTGGAATTTCCGCCTACTAGTAAAAAGGCCTCCGGAGCTGTTGCTCTGGAGGCCTTTCGTTTACTTGCAAATGCGCGCGTTAGTTGTTCTTGGTCAGGCGCTCGACGTCGTGGGCGATCATGTATTCCTCGTCGGTGGGGATGACCATGACCGTGACGGCGGAACCGGCGGCACTGATGACCTGCGGGCCGTTGCCCACGGCCTCGCGGTTCTTGTTGTTGTCGATGCGTACGCCCAGCCACTCAAAGCAGTCGCAGAAGGCCTTGCGGATCGACCAGTCGTTCTCGCCGATGCCGGCGGTAAAGGTAATGGTGTCCACGCCCGCCATGGAAGCGATCATGGAACCGGCCTGCTGCATGGCCTTATAGGCGAACATATCGAAGGCGAGCAGGCAGCGCTCGTCGCCCTCGGAGGCGCGCGTGCGGATGTCGCGGGCGTCGTTGGAGATGCCCGAGATGGCAAGCAGACCAGACTGCTTGTTCATCATGTCATCGACTTCCTGATAGCTGTAGCCGCCCTCGCGCTGCAGGTAGCACACGGTGGCCGGGTCAATGGAACCACAACGGGTGCCCATCATCAGGCCGTCAAGCGGCGTGAGGCCCATCGTGGTATCGCGGCACACGCCGTCCTCAATGGCGGCAAGCGAAGCACCGTTGCCCAGATGGCACGAAAGCAGACGGTGGCAGCGCGAGCCCAGGATCTCCTTGGCCATCATCCACTCGTAGCGGTGGCTCGTACCGTGTGCGCCGTACTTGCGCACGTGGTACTTGTCGCACACGTCCTTGGGCAGCGCGTAGGTGTAGGCGACCTCGGGCATGGTCATGTGGAACGAGGTGTCGAAGACGGCCACGTTGGGCAGCTCAGGATACTTCTCGCGGCAATATTCGATTGCCGCGGCCTCGCCGTAATTGTGCAGCGGAGCGAGCGGGGCCACCTCAAGGATCTTAGCCATGACCTCATCGTCGACGACCGCGGAATCATCGAAGTGCCAGCCGCCCTGAACGATACGATGGCCAATGCCATCAATCGTAAAGTCGGTCTTCTCGAGCTCCTCGAGCACGCGAGCGATAGCAGAGCGATGATCGGGGAAAGGGACCTCCTCGGTCTGCTTGGCGCCACCGTTCTCGGAGTGGCCAAAGATGCCCATGTCCGAACCGATACGTTCGCAGTTGCCCTTGGCGAAAACCTCGCGGGTATCGGTATCCAAAAGCTGATATTTAAGGCTTGAGCTGCCGGCGTTGACAACAAGTACGTTCATGAGACTCCTTTGCAGTGCAATACGGTCGACGCAGACCCCTTAAGGCGGCCGCATGTTAATAAGAAGTTATCACAACTTAATAAATAACTATCAGGCATATCGCCCAACGAGCGCAAAAGAGGGGCTGAACGGCACTTGGTCGTCCAGCCCCTCCCCTCTTGCAATTACTTGCCGTTGACGATGCGCTCGACGTCGGAAGCGATCATGAACTCCTCGTCCGTGGGGATGACAAAGATCTTGACCTTGGAATCCTTGGCAGACAGGCACCAAGCGCCGTCGCCACGCAGGGCGTTACGGGCATGGTCCATCTTGACGCCCATAAAGGCCAGACGGTCGGCAACGCCGGCGCGAACGGCCGGAGCGTGCTCACCGATGCCGGCGGTGAAGACCAGCGTGTCCATGCCGCACATGGAAGTGGCCATCTCGGCAGCCTTGGCGGCAATCTTGTAGACGAACATGTCGAAGGCGAGCTGAGCCTCGGGGTCGCCAGCGGCGGCGAGCTCCTCGACGTTGCGGCAGTCGTTGGTCTTGCCACCGGTCACAGCCAAAAGACCGGACTTCTTGTTCATCATCTCGTCGACCTCGTCGAAGGTGTAGCCACCCTCGCGCTGCAGGTAGCACACGGTAGCCGGGTCAATGGAGCCGCAGCGGGTGCCCATCATGACGCCGTCGAGCGGGGTGAGGCCCATGGTGGTATCCATGCACTTGCCGTCCTCGATGGCGCACAGGGAAGCGCCGGAGCCGATATGGCACACGACGACCTTGCGAGCCTCGCCGTTGGTCATCTCGGCGACCTTCTTGGAGATGTAACGGTAGCTGGTGCCGTGGGCGCCGTACTTACGGATGTGCAGCTTGTCGCAGACGTCCTTGGGCAGGGCGTAAGTCTTGGCGACCTCGGGCATGTTGAAGTGGAAAGCGGTGTCGTAGACCGTGACGTTGGGCAGGTCGGGATACTGCTCCAGGCAGTACTCGATAACGTTGGCCTCGGGGTTGTTGTGCAGCGGCGCCAGCGGAGCGACCTCGCGGATCTTGGCGAGGACGTCCTCGTCGACGAGGGAGGAATCGCCGAAGTACCAGCCGCCCTGAACGATACGGTGACCAATGCCCTCGATCTTGACGCCGTTGGCCTCGAGGTCCTTCAGAACGACCTCGATGGCGACCTTGTGGTCGGGGAACTCGATGTTCTCGGTCACCTTCTTGGAACCGTTGGCAGCGTGGGTGAAGGTACCGCCGGTAAAGCAGACGCGCTCGCAGGAGCCCTTTGCGGACACCTTGTGGGACTTGGTATCGATGACCTGATACTTAAGGGTCGAAGATCCTGCGTTGACGACCAGAACGTTCATGTGTCTCCCTACTAACAGGCGGTGTGGCGCCGCCAGGTTACATACGTTTCAATAATAAACCCAAACGCCCTCGCGCTCGGGTTTATTGCGTTGATATATAAGTTATCGGTGCTTGAGCTTCCGTTTCATTGCAAGGAAGAAGCGCCCTCAGATGAGGTTCTCACCCAAGTTCTTGCCGCCGAGGACGTGCATATGGAAATGCATGACGGTCTGACCGGCGTTGACGCCCTTGTTGGAGATGACGCGGAAACCGTCCTCCAGGCCCTTGGCCTTAGCGACCTCCTGGATGGCGTGAGCCATGGCGCCCATGGTCTCGGCCGGCACGTTATCGGCGATATCGCTGTAGTGCTTCTTGGGGATCACGAGCGTGTGGACCGGCGCCTGGGGATTGAGGTCATCGAAGGCGATGACCTGATCGTCCTCATAGACAACGGTCGAGGGAATCTCGTGGTTGGCAATTTTGCAGAAGATGCAATCGCACATGGTTGGTTCCTTTCTCACAGACCAAGGTAATTATATTTGGTCGGGATGGTTAGAACGAGAGGTTGTCGTCGGTGTTGGCGGGTTCGCCGTCGGCGAGCACGTCGTTGCCGTCGACGTCCTTAAGAAGCACCGAGACCTTCTGCTCGGCATCGGACAGGCGGGTGCGCAGGCTCTTGAGGAGCTCGACGCCGCGGGTATAGCTCTCGAGCGACTCCTCGAGCTCCATATCGCCCGACTCCAGGCTGCGGATGATGAGCTCCAGCTCCTGCGAGGCCTGCTTGTACGTAAGTTGCTCGACCGGGGTCTTCTCTGCCATATCTGTTTCCTTTCCTAAAGGTTTATCGCTATGAAACGCGGCCTACTCGACCGTATCGACCGTTGCCGCCACGTTGCCGTCTGCCATGCGCACGCGAATGGCATCGCCGGGCTTAAAGGTCTTGGCGCTCGTAGCCACACCGTCATCGCTGTACGCGATGGAGTAACCGCGGGCAAGCACCTTGAGCGGCGACAGGGCATCGAGCGACGCGGCAGCTCGGCCCAGGTCGGACGCGGGTTTGCTGAGCATCGTGCGTCCCTGATGCTCCAGGCGGGAACTCGCAAGTGTGAGCGCATGACGCCTACCATCGAGCCCCGAAGTGCTTGCAACTAGACGCTCGGGCAGGCGCTCAAAGTTGGAGCGGAATGACCCGACCGAGCGTACTATGGCGCCCGACAGGCGATCGGCAGTCAGCGCAAGCTCTGACTCACGACGCTCGACCATAAATGTGGGATCGTTGAGGCACGGGCGGCATGCGGCCGCATCGAGCGCGTCGCCCAAGCGAGCCGTATAGGTATCCCAGGCACGGCGCCCACGCTGATCGAGCATCTCCAAATCAACCTGATTCGACCCAATCATCGATGCCATCGCGGCACCCAGACGCTGATGGCGCGCCTCGAGCACATCGGCCAACTCCGTCATGGCCGGCGCCACCGATTCTGCCGCCGCCGTGGGCGTGGAGGCGCGGCGGTCGCTCACCATATCGCAAATCGAGGTATCGGGCTCATGGCCAATGCCGGTCACCACGGGCACAGGACAAGCCGCCACCGCACGGGCAAGCTCCTCGTCATTAAAGGTCATGAGGTCCTCAAAGGAGCCGCCGCCGCGCACCAGCAAAATACAGTCGGGAGCCGGCGTAATGGAAGCGGCGCGGCGCAAGCCCTCAATAAGCTCTGTCGGCGCACCCTCGCCTTGAACCTTGGCGCCCACGCAAACGAGCTCGACGAGCGGGTTGCGACGGCGCAGCGTGCGCTTGACGTCGTCGATTACGGCACCCGAAAGCGAAGTGACGACCGCCACGCGGGAGCAGAACACCGGGATGCGGCGTTTGCGCGCTTCGTCCATCAGGCCCTCGCGGCGTAGCTTTTCGGCCAGTTGCGCCA
>CABSNA010000047.1 GCA_902478865.1 uncultured Collinsella sp. | reverse complement strand
CCGGCAGCTGCGGCGCGTTCGCGCCTGCTGCCTGGGGTGACTGTGGGGCCGTGACGGCAGCCGCGGCGCTGTCGCGCCTGCTGCCTGGGGCGACTTTGGGGTTGGGGTGAATCGGGGTCTAATACTTTCCCGTGAAGTGAACGAGCTTATTTGGACCCCCGAAGCATTGGCATATTTTGACCGCTATTTCCTGCGGTTTTACAGCGTGAATCCTGCGGTTTTTTGGGCTAAAGGTGTGGATGCTCCGGGGCTTCGTTTTTACTCGTTCACTTCTCGGGAAAGTATTAGAGCTCAGCTGATAGAGGTACCTCTCTGGCGTCGAAGCCCTGCGTCTTCTTCGCTTGATTGGGGAAAACAGCTTCGCTTAAGCAATTGCGAGCCCGCCCAGACGTATCTGTGGGGTTGTCTGCACAATTCGCGGTATTATGTTGCGGAGTTTTGAAAGGAGCCGCTGGTGGTCACGACGACGTTTGCTTCGCCTTTGGGCGAAATCCTGCTTGCCGCTGATGGCCGCGGTTTGACGGGGCTTTGGTTTGAGGGGCAGGAGCACTTTGGCTCCACGCTTCTCAAAGAAGATCCCGAACATGTTGAAGGCGCCGATGCGGTTTCTGGTACCGGTGGGATGTCTTCGGTGAGTCCGGCAAATGGCGCGGCTTCTTCGGTGCTTGAGCGTTCTTGGGCTTGGCTGAATGCTTATTTTGCGGGGCAGGAGCCTCGGTTTACGCCGCCGTTGCATATGATTGGCACGGCGTTTCAGCGTGAGGTTTGGTTTGAGCTGCTTTCTATCCCGCGTGGCGAGGTCGCTACGTATGGTGAGATCGCCCAGCGTGTTGCGGCTCGACATCGTGTACCGGGAAACGAAGCACCTGTTGTGTCTCCCCGTGCCGTGGGGGCCGCGGTCGCGCGGAATCCTATTTCGATCATTGTGCCGTGCCATCGCGTGGTTGCCGCCGACGGCTCGCTTAACGGATATGCCGGCGGGCTTGACCGCAAGGAGTGGCTGCTTCGGCTCGAGGGCGCGTACGAGGAATAACGTTCGAGCACTTTGCATAGCCAAGACGCCGTGAAAGAACGGGATGCGCTTTCCGAATGGCGTCCCAAACGGAAACCGTGTCCCGGAATACAGCCTTAGAGTGGGATGCCGTTTCCGGTTGAGACCACTTGCTTGGACATCTTTCTACGCCCGCTTCTGCAGGGCATAGATCGACTTATCCATGTTGAACAGGTAAGCCGCGACGCAGACGATGAAGAATGCCGGCAGATTACCGAAACCGAAGACTTCGCAGCCAATCAGGATGGGTGGAGCAGCGTATTGGTGGCGCTGCCAAAGACGGCTGCGTAGCCCAGCGCGGCGCAAAGCGCGATGGACATGCCGAGTTGAGCCTCGTTATGGCGACATCTGGGTAACAGAAAGGCCCGCGTTCCTCAGAGGCAAGATAGGCAATTCTGCTTTTGAGGTAGATCTCAATTCTGCCGACCGCATCAAACATTAACTGCCGGAGGGCTCGGTCAAATTCATACGTGTAGATGATGGTTTCGAATGTTGTGCCTTCGCGAAAGATGGTAATCCCGGACTTGCATTTGGTTTTGTAGGGAAACCAGTAGGCCGACAGTCTGTAGTGGCCGACTTCGACCAAAGCTCGCTCGAGTTCGCTTTGATCAGAGCACTTAAGACCCTTGTTTTCTGTCAATAGTGCTATCTGTTCGTTGATGGATATCCACGACTTCTGGTATTTCATTAAGCCTCTTGATATAAAAAGAGCTGGAGTTGCGCATCGTTGAGAGGCTTTCCAGCTTTAGAGACATAAAATAATAAGATACGATGACCTGCGTCAAGGAAGCTGCCAGATGACCTTGGAGCGGCTGATTGCCTGGCCTAAAACCTGATGCGCGGGACGGCGCCCCACGCTATTCAGCGCGCTTGATGGGATGACGAACCACAGTCTTAAGTTTCTCCGGTGCACATTTGCGTGGATCGGAGAGATAGATTTCGTGATGTAAACGGGAGCCTGAGAAGTCGGGGACATAGCCCTGCTCGGTCATGTATTCATGCATAGCGTTTACGGTCGCCGGTTCGTTGTCGTAGGGCCCGGTGTGCATGCATTGAACGCAGAGACCCTCGTCAACTTTAAGCAGCTCGACGGCGGAAAAGTCCAGTTTCTTTTTGGTCGTGGCTTCCGCGACTGCCCAGTCAAAGTCATCTTGGGTGACGAAATCGGGCAGGCGGATGCACGAGATAAAGTTGAAATCGTCCTTGCGTACATAGTCGATGTCGCCGCTCGGGGAGTCTTGCCACCAGAAACCCTCGAGCGGCGGTACCACAAAGTCGAAATAGCCCTCGATACTCCTTGAGCCTTTCTTCGACATCTTGACGGTATAGGCGATGCCGTAAAGCAACGGCAGGGCGTTTTGATACTCGCCACCTTCGGTATTTGGGTCGCCCTTTCCGCGAACGGCAACGTAGCTCATAGGCGGGACAGTTACGATACTCGGCTTGCTTGCAGGTTTGTAGAGCTCCTTGCATTCCTTCTTAAAGTCGAACGCCATGTTGGCCGCCTTTCTGCGTATTGGCCTGCTTAGATAGTTGAATCATATCATAGAAACGAACAGCTGTTCGAATTATTTGGCTGACAGATTGAGATGCGTGCGTTGTGTTTGGCGGTCGGCCTGACCCCGTCGATGATTTCTCGGCCTCCCCGGCGCCTCATCTATAGCTGCCGTTTCCCCATATAAAACATGCCAAAATAAACCTGTCCCTTTTTGGTCGGTGCGAAATGGGTAATACTAAAGAGTTATCCGATCAGATGGGAATTAATCGATGGCCTATATCGAATTCAAAGACGTCATCAAGGCATACGGCGAGGGCGACGCCCGCATCCACGCGCTCGACGGCGCGAGCTTTACGGTCGAGCGCGGCGAGCTCGCCATCATTCTGGGTGCTTCGGGCGCCGGCAAGACCACGGCCCTCAACATTCTGGGCGGCATGGACACGGCAACTTCTGGCACCGTGACGGTGGACGGGCGTGACGTGAGCTCTGCCAACGAGGCTCAGCTTGTGGAATACCGTCGCGCTGACGTCGGCTTTGTCTTTCAGTTCTACAATCTGGTCCCTAACCTGACGGCGCTTGAGAACGTCGAACTCGCGGCGCAGATCTGCCCCGATTCGCTCGATGCCGAGCAAACGCTTCGCCAGGTTGGCCTGGGCGACCGCCTCGCTAACTTTCCGGCGCAGCTTTCGGGCGGCGAGCAGCAGCGCGTATCCATCGCCCGCGCGCTGGCTAAGAACCCCAAGCTGCTTTTGTGCGACGAGCCTACGGGTGCACTCGACTACAAAACCGGCAAGCAGATCTTGCAGCTGCTACAGGACACTTGCCGCAAGCAAGGCATTACGGTCATCATCATCACCCACAACTCTGCGCTGGCGCCCATGGCCGATCGCCTGATCCGCTTTAAGAGCGGCCGCGTGGAGAGCGAGACGATCCAGCAAAATCCTGTGCCTATCGAGACGATCGAGTGGTAGCGCCCATGGACCAGGACCGCCAAAACAGCCAGCGCCGCGACGCGCAGAACACGGAGCGCGAGCAGGATTTTACGACCTACCGTACCGCCCAAAGCTCAAACGATATGGTGCCGACGGTTTTTCGCCGTGGCATCTACCGCACGATTCGCGGCAGCCTCAAACGCTTCTTGTCTATCGTTGTGATCACCGCGCTTGGCGTGAGCGTGATGTGCGGCCTTAAGGCGGGCTGCGAGGACCTGTGTGATTCGGTCGACGCCTATTTTGACCAGCAGAATGTCTATGACATCAACGTGCAGTCGACCTATGGTCTGACCGATGACGATCTTGCCGCGATCCAAGAGGTCGATGGCGTCGAGACGGCCGAGGGCATCTATACCGAGACCGCCTATACCGCCGTGGGTACGACGCGCGAGCGTGTCGTCGTACAGAGCCTCTCCAAAGAGAATATTGACCAACCGGTGCTAGTACGCGGCGAGCTGCCCGAGACTTCGGGCGAAGTGGCAGTGACCTCACGTTTTTTGAAGGCTTCGGGCAAGAAAATCGGCGATACGGTGAGCTTTGCCGCCAACGATGCGAGCTCGTCGAACCAAAGCGCCAAGGACCAGTTTGCCGATGGGGACTACACCATCACGGCCGAGGTTCTCGATCCTACCGACGTGAGCTCCGACTCGACAGTCAACGCCTTTCGCGCTGCTTCGACTGCGGACTACAAGTTCTACGTGAGCGAGGATGCCGCGACATCTTCTTCCTACTCCGCTGTCCACGTGGTCGTCGAGGGAGCCAAGAGCCTCAACTCCTATTCGGATGCCTACTCGGCAAAGATCAATGAGGTCAAGGGCAATATCGAGAAGATCCGCGAGGAGCGTGAGAAGGCGCGCGCCCAGGAGCTGACGGTCGACACACCGGCGAGCTTGGACGCGGCTGAGCGTCAGGCGAATATGGTCTTTGGGATCGAGCAGGACAACATCAATCGCATGGCCGAGGGCAGCGACGAGCGTGCGCAGGCGCAAGCCGACCTGGACCAGCGCCGCGCCGCCGCCGACCAGCAGTTTGCCGATGCCCGCGCCGAGCTCTCTGACCTGGGCGAATGCACCTGGTACATCCAGGACCGCGGCAATATCGCAAGCTACTCGAGCGTCGAGAGCGATAGTTCCTCGATCGAGGCCATCGCCACGGTGTTCCCGTTCATCTTCTTTATCGTCGCCGTGCTTATCAGCCTCACCACCGCCACCCGCATGGTCGAGGAGGAGCGCACGCTTATTGGCCTGTACAAGGCGCTCGGCTATTCACGCGGGCGTATCCTGTCCAAATATGTGGACTACTCGCTGTGGGCGTGTCTGATCGGTGGCGTGCTCGGCAATATCATCGGATTTGTGGGTCTGCCGCTGTTCTTGTTTACGGTGTTCGACGACATGTACTCGCTGCCCCAGATGCTGCTTTCGTACGACATCGTGTCCTCAATCGTTTCGGTGGCGCTGTTTGCCGTGGGCGTGGTGGGCGCTACGATTATCGCCTGCCGCCACGAGATGGCCGAGACGCCGGCTTCGCTCATGCGTCCCAAGGCGCCGCGCGCCGGCTCACGCATTCTGCTCGAGCGCATCGGCTTTATTTGGCGCCGCATGGGCTTCTTGAACAAGGTGGCAGCACGTAACCTGTTCCGCTACAAAAAGCGCGCCTTTATGACCATCTTCGGTATCGCCGGCTGCACGGCGCTCGTGATTTGCGGTATGGGAATTCGCGACACGTCGGTGGCGCTTTCGCCCAAACAGTACGGGCATATCACGCGCTATGACTTGCTGGCGGTCGCCAACCCCGATGACTTTACGCAGACGTGCGCGGCGTTGGATGAGCGCAGCGCGGCCAATGATTCCAACGTGACGGTGACCTCGACCCTGCCGATTATGACCGACAACGTCACCTTTACGTTTGGCGGCAAGAGCGAGACCGTGCAGCTCATCGTGATTCCCGACGACCGCACGGGTGACTTGGGCGATTACGTGCGCCTGGAGGATGAGTCCAAAGAGCCGCTCGCCCTGCGTGACGGAGACGTGTATTTGAGCAAGAGCTCTCAGCTGGTGCTGGGGATCAAGCCGGGTGACACGGCTCACGTCCAGGATTCGTCGCTCAATGTTGCCAAGGTCAAAGTCAGCGACATCTCGCTCAACTATCTGGGCAACACGCTTTATATGACGCAGAGCACCTATGAGCGTGCGTTCGGTCGAAGTGCACGCCTTAACGGCGTCTTTGTGCTGCTTAAGGGTTCGTCGGCCGACCAGATTGCGTTTAGCAAGAATCTTAAGAGTGACGGTTGGCTCACGATTTCGAGCACGGCCGAACATTGGCAGAACTACGAGGCGAACTTTACGATTATCAATTCGGTCGTGGTGCTCGTGACCTTTATGGCGGCGTGCCTGTCGTTTGTGGTGGTGTTTACGCTGTCCAACACGAATATCTCCGAGCGCGAACGCGAGCTGGCGACTATTAAGGTGCTGGGCTTCCGTCGTGGCGAGGTGCACCATTACGTCAACAAGGAGACGTTGATCCTCACGGCGATCGGAGCCGCGCTGGGCGTACCGCTGGGCGGCTTGCTGGCCGAGAGTTTTACGTACATTTTGCAGATGCCGTCGTTGTACTTTGACGTCGAGGTCGAGCCGCTAAGCTACGTGCTCGCCGTGGTGCTTTCCTTTGGCTTTACGTTTATCGTCAACCTCGCCACCAACCGTACCCTCAACAAGATCGACATGGTCGGCGCCCTCAAGAGCGCCGAGTAACCTGCCAAAAAGGGACAGGTTTATTTTGGCAGGTTTTATCTGGGCAAACGCCGGACAACCATTATGTGGCCCGGCGTTTGCCCCGTCAAACGGGCTTTCCATTTGCCTTTCATTCTATTTGGTTTTCGCTCGCAGGCGTGGATGAGAGGCTCTCTTTAGCCTTCGAGATTGGGCTTGTATGGGTCGTATGCCACAAAATGGGCCTATCTACTACGTTTGCTACCACACCCTCGACCATGACAAAGATTATGAAATTAAAACCGCAGGTAGAGGGCTTGCCAGTTTTCGGAAAAGGCGGGTATGGTCGGCCCTCTCGAGTTAAACGTAGTAAATAGGCCCTTTTCTTGGCGCGTGGTCAGCTCAATGCTAATCTCCGTGCCGGAACTGACCCAGTTGTTTGTAAGTTGCGGTGATATACGGACTGTTTGGCGCTTTGGAGCTTCAAAACAGTCCCTATCTCACCGCAACTTAGGAGAAGGGCGGGGGTGGTTGGGTGCTGGTGGGTCGGAGCGTGTTAGGCCTGTTTGCGGTGCTTCCATTGTTTGCGACACCAGCGCATGAGCGCCTTTATGACGGGAATCGTGATGAGGATGATCCATGCAGGATGGGGCTGTCCCAAACAGAGCCACATGTAGAGGAACCAAGCGATGGCGGCTGCCGGGTAGATGGCCTCGATCAGCTTAGACAGGTGGCGCCGATCGATGAAGTCACCAATCGCGTAGTAGACGGGAACCAGAAAGACGAGGAAAAGCCCCATGCCCCATGTGCCGTAGACAATGCCGAGCACCAGATAGGCGAGAGTAACAAGTGCGGGGAAGGGGAATTTGTTCCATGCACGTCCGACCTTGGTGTGGAAATGCTTGCCATGATGGTCGAGCTTGTCGTGTGCTTCCTTCCAGCTGGAAAACGTCTCGCCGTCGATGGTGACGGTGCCGTCGTCATTGGTGCGTACGCTATGTCCATCGTCCTCAAGCGTATCGATATGCACGCCGTCCGGCCCCACATGCACCTCTTCGCCCTTGCGCTCGTTGGTCACATGGATGCCGCTCCAACCAACATGGACTTCCTCGCCTTTATTGGGATCAATGACGTGGATACCGCGCGCGAGGGAAATATCGACAAGTGGCTTATCGCTGCAATCAGCGTGCTCAGTAGAAGCCTCAGCCTCTTCAGCCTTATCTGAAGCTTTGGTGCCGGCGTTGCTGTTCTGTGCCTCATCATCAGCCTGTGAGTCATCAGCGCTAGCCACCGCCTCCCCATATAGCAGCTCATCCAGCGACACGCCATACAGCGCGGCGAGCGCAATAAGGTTATCGGTATCGGGCGAGGATTCGCTGCGCTCCCATTTACTGACAGCCTGACGACTCACACCCAGCTGGGCGGCAAGCGCCTCCTGAGAAAGCCCGGCAGCCTTGCGGCGATCGACGAGGCGCTGTGCCATCGCAAGATCCATGGTGGTTCCTTTCGTTTGATGGTCGAATCGAATGAGCCGAGTATGCCGAGAACAACCGGTAGCGACCACCATTTCTAGTTAGAATCTGCCCCAACCCTACCGCAACTACCAGTAGCAACCCTCATGACCAGCAATTTCATGACAAATGTCAGCGCACCTAACGGCTAAGAGCCCCATCATTCCAAATCCTCCAGACCAGGCATCCGCAGCAAGAAGACGAATAGCCTCGGCCTCCCCAGTTACCGCAGAAGACCCCAGGGCTTACCTCCCAAATCTTTCCGCAGGACGGAAGGACCCCGCCGCGCGAAGCGCACGGCGGGGTCCTGACATGTCCGAGGACGATTTGGGAGGTAAGCCCTGGGGTCTCCGATGGGAGCAGTCCCGGCCGAGGCTATTCGTCGCCGAAGCTGATGCCCAGCGCTTTGGCCTCGCGCACCAGGTCGCTCTGGGGGTCGACATACTTGAGCTTGCCGGCGACCTCCTCGAGCGGCATGTGGCACATCTTGCCGTCACGCAGGGCAATCATGTAGCCAAACTCGCCGCGTAGGCAGCCGAGCGCCGCCTCGACACCGCACTGGGTCGCAAAGATGCGGTCCTGAGCGTCGGGCTGGCCGCCGCGCTGCGTGTGACCGGGGATGGCGACGCGGGTCTCGCGACCGGTCTTGGCCTCGATCTCCTTGGCGATGTCGTAGACGATCGACGGGCTCGTGCGCTCGGCGAGCTTCTTCTTGTACTCCTTCTTGGACAGCGCCGCGTCCTCCTTGGAGATAGCGCCCTCGGCGACGGCTACGATGGTAAAGCGGCTGCCGGTCTCCATGCGATGCTCGATGGTCTTGATGACGTTATCCATGTCGTAGGGGATCTCGGGGATCAGGATGACGTCCGCGCCGCCCGCGACGCCGGCGTACAGCGGAATCCATCCGACCTTGTGTCCCATGATTTCGATGACGAACACGCGCCCGTGGCTCGAGGCAGTGGTGTGGATGTCGTCGATGCACTTGGTGGCGACGTCGATGGCGCTCGTAAAGCCAAACGTCAACTCGGTGCCCCAGGTGTCGTTATCGATGGTCTTGGGCAGGGCGATAACGTTGAGGCCCTCTTCGCGCAGGCGGTTGGCGGTCTTGGTGGAGCCGTTGCCGCCCAGCATAAACAGGCAGTCGAGCTGCAGCTTGTGATAGGTGTGGACCATCGCGGGCACCTTCTCGACGCCATCGGCCTCGGGAACATCCAGGCGCTTGAACGGCGTACGGCTCGTGCCCAGGATGGTGCCGCCGCGGGTGAGGATGCCGCTAAAATCGGCGGGCGACATGACGCGGAACCTGCTGTAGATAAGGCCCTGGTAGCCGTCCTCAAAACCGTAGATCTCGATAGGCTCTTTGCTATTGGTCATAAGCGTTTTGACAATGCCGCGCATGGTGGCGTTGAGCGCCTGGCAGTCGCCGCCACTGGTAAGAAGACCGATCCTGAGCATGATGAATCCTTCCGGGCAAGTTATAACATGCGCATAAGTTTACCCCCGCACACTGTTGATACGGGGGTAAA
>CABSNA010000046.1 GCA_902478865.1 uncultured Collinsella sp. | reverse complement strand
CGTCCGTACTCCGTGATCTTGCTCGACGAGATGGAGAAGGCCCATCCGGATGTCTTCAACGTGCTGCTGCAGGTGCTCGACGACGGCCGTCTGACCGATGGCCAGGGTCGCCAGGTGTCCTTCAAGAACACGATCATCATCATGACGTCTAACGTGGGCTCCAAGGCTATCGCCGAGCTTTCCGGCAAGGACGAGGAGGAGATGCGCCATCAGGTCGACGCGGCCATGGCTCAGACCTTCCGCCCCGAGTTCCTCAACCGTATCGACGATATCGTGGTGTTCCATCCGCTCGGCATGGCGCAGATCGAAAAGATCGTCGATATTCAGCTCGCCGACGTCCGCGCACGTCTGGCCAAGGAGCGCATGACGCTTGCCATCACCCCGGCGGCCAAGCAGATGCTCGCCGTGGGCGGCCTGGACCCGGTCTTTGGCGCCCGTCCGCTCAAGCGTCTCGTGCAGCGCGAGGTCGTGGATGCCATTGCCGCCGCTATTATCGACGGTACGGTGCGCGAGGGCGATCAGGTGACGGTCGATGCCGACAAGGACGGCGGCTTTACCGTCGTGTGCGACAACACGCCGACGGCCACCTACGAGGTTCCAGACGCCGAGTAGATTTTGGGACCGGCTCTAAAACCGCCCCTCATCGCAAAACGCCAAGGGCGGCGGATCCAATTGGATCCGCCGCCCTTTTTCGTGCGACAATCGATGATGTTGAACGGATGCGATGCAAGGAGATGCGCAGATGACAGACAAGAACAAGACGAACACGCCGGCGACCGATGCCGCACCCGCCGCACCCAAGCCTGCGCCTAAGCCGGCACCCAAGCCGCGCGACCCCTATATCCGCGCCGAGAACGAGGACGACGACGGCTACGATCCCTACAGCGATCGCCGCCCCGAGCGCGAGCCCCTCTTCGAAGCCGACCCCTGGCGCTAAGTAGCTCATTTGGGACGGGGCTTTTTTAGCTACTTTTGCCCCCTCCCGCCTGCCTGATGATTTTTCTGGGACGGGGATTTAATAATCATTCGGTACAAAATGATTATTAAATCCCCGTCCCAGAAAAATCATTCTCTCGAGCTTGGTGGCCCCTCAGCCGTTCGACATCCTCCGGGAGACCAGTAACAGAAAAATATGCTCACCAATTAATCAAGATACGCATAAATCTTGCTCTCCTGCTAATCAAGAATCGATATAATCTTGATTAGCATATAAGCAAGATTGGAGAATCATGGCATTCAACGACTTGGTGGCCCAGAAAATAAAGGACTTTGAGCAACAAGGAGTTCCACAGGTCTTTGAGCGCGACCTTGATCTGGGAAACCCGCAGGAACCCAAGCGCGACAACATCGTAAATGTGATTGTGGGAGCCCGTCGTTGTGGAAAGACGTATCGCCTGTATCAGGAGATGCAGCGGCTTCAGAGTCAAGGTATCGAGCTTGACCGGATGCTTTATTTCAATTTTGAGGATGAGCGCTTGCGTCCGTATGAGCCGTCGCTGCTAGCGGACGTGCTCGATACATTCTATGCGTTATATCCTGCTGCTCGAACCGAGGGTGCCTACATTTTCTTCGATGAAATCCAGGAAATTCCCGAATGGGGTGCGTTTCTGCGGCGTGTGGTCGATACGGAGAAAGCGACCGTCTACGTGACGGGATCTTCTTCTAAGATGCTGTCCTCGGAACTTAAGAGCGAGTTCAGGGGCCGCTCTCTTGTGCGAGAGCTGTTTCCGTTGAGTTTTTCGGAATACGTCCGATATAAGACGGGGAGCGTTCCTGAGCCGGATGCACCCTTTTCATCGAGCGATGCAGCACTGCTTCGACATCATCTGATCGGATATCTTGAGCGAGGGGGATTCATCGCGACGCTAGAGCAGACGCCCGCGGACGCGATTCAGCTGCTACAGGAATATGCGTCGCGAACGGTCGCCATGGACGTCGTTGAGCGCTACGACATCAAGAACCCTCGTTTGGCTTCACTGTTCCTGACGCGGTGTATGGCATCTTCGGCACGAGAGCTGTCAGTGAACAAGGTGTACAACGAGTTCAAAAGTAGGCAGATACCCGTCAGTCGTAATTCGCTCGGCGACTTACTTGAGTATTACGAGGACGCCTACCTGTTGTTTTCGGTGCCGGAGTTCACGCGCTCACTTGCAAATAATGCGCGGTCCGCATCTAAAGTCTACGCTGTCGATCCTGCGATGTTCGGAGCATTCTCTCCCGCATCGGCATTTGATCAGGGCCAGAGGCTCGAGACTGCGGTGTTCAATGCGCTCAGAAGAAGGACTCCAGCCGTGCGGTCCGGTTCGGTCTGCCGCCTGCTGATCAAAGAGAAGAATAAAAGCCATGAGGTGGACTTTGTGGCCGGGGATGCGCTTCTTATGCAGGCTTATGGCCTGATTCAGGTGAGTACGGATATGGCAAGCGAGAAAACGCGCGAGCGCGAAATTGCCGCGCTTGATGCCTCGATGGCCCAATTCGATCTTGGTGAGTCGACAATCGTTACCATGGATGAGCAGGCCGATATTCCATGCGAGCGCGGTGTGGTACACGCTGTGCCCGCATGGAAGTGGCTTCTTGCCTAATCATTTATTGATCTGTGGTAGCTAATTTGGGACGGGGGCTTTTTAGCTACCCTCTGCTCTGCCCAACAGCAAAGTCGAAACAACATCAAGGGTAGCTAAAAAAGCCCCGTCCCAAATTAGCTACCCTGGGTGCTGTGGTCCGCTAGTCCTGGGCTTTGATGCTCGGCAGGAGAATCTGGGCGAGGTAGTCGGTCTCTAGTTTGGTCGCAGCGTCGACCTTGCCGTCTTTGCCGACCAGTACGTTCTTGATCTGGCTATAGGTGTAGCGGTTGCCGGTCGTGAGCTCGACAAGCTCAATGGCCGTGTCCATGGGGTAGGTCGACACGGGATTCTGCGTCCGTCCGTTGATGGTCTGGGGCACCACGTACGGATAGACGGGGCCGCTGGCGTAGACGGTATAACCGTTGCCTAGGTTGGCCGCACCCAAAACCGTATCGCCCTCATCGGGCGTAAAGCTCTCGCCCTCGCGCACCGCGACGAGCGTCACAATCGGCGTATCGCTGTCGCCGGCAAGATAGATGCATAGCGTGCTGCCATTTTGCCAAGTCTCGACCTTGCCGTACCACTCGACGGGGATATCGAGCTGGTAGAGGTCGGTTGCCTTGTGACGGGCGTCGGCATCACGGGCCGCCTGTGCCTTTTGCGCGCTCACGGCATTGACGGCGGCGTCGCGCCGCGCGGTTGCCGCCTGCTGGAGCACCTTGGCGGTGGCGGAGGAGCTCGCGCCTCCCTCCTCGGCATATTTGGCGGCGGCATCGATCTGGTCGTCGGTTACCGTGTCGGCCGAAGGCACCTTGAGCTTAAAGGTGACCTGGGCACTTAAATCCTGTCCATCGCTCTTAACGGTGACCTGCGTCTTGGTGGTCGGGACGGTATAGATGGTGCCGTCGGCCGCGATGGGGGAGGCAGCGATGGAGAGCGTGTAGTCACCGGGTAGTAGTTTGATGCCACGGCCGTGCTCGTCAACATAGAGTGTTTCGCTTACGGAGGATCCGTCCACGTCCTGGCCACTCACCTGTACGGGAATCTTGGAGCCGGTGGAACAGTCGAGCCCCGCGGCATGTACGCCAATCTGCACCGACATCATCGTGTGGGCATTGGCGGCGACAGCGGCAGCCTGCTCTTGCTGATATCCGTTCCAGGCAGCATAGCCTGCACCACCGGCGACGAGCGCGACGGCCACGACACCGGCGACCATCAGATTGCGGCGCTTGGGCGACATCTTGCGATGGCGAACCTCGGCCTCGCGTGCCGAGGGAACGGACGGCAGGGGAATATCGCCCATGGCGATGGTCTCGTCCACGGCTGGTGCGGAACCCAGGCCAGGAAGCTCGCGGGTCAGCGAATCCTCGGCCGGCAAGCTGTCGAGCAAGACGGTTTCCTCGCCCGTGTCGGATTCGAGCTGATTGCCGGCCTCGCTTTCGGTGTCTTCGTGACCTGCCTCATCTTTGGCAGGCTCAACGTCGTCTGCATCCTGATCATCGGACTGCGCCTCGGCTTCCGGCTCATCCTGCACACCAACGCCCGAATCGTCAAACGCAATCTCATCGAGTGAAATCCGGTCTAAGCTCTCCAAGGCCTCAGCGCAAGCTTCTGCATCTTGGTTCGCATCCTCTTGGCCCATCGTCTCATCTTTCATATATCCCCCAAGCTCAATATCGGGACAACAATGTACCCAAAAACAAGGTCATATAGAGCTGTCAGGCGATCGGAAATCTGATTTTATCTGTGCGAGAGGTTTTGAATGTGTGTGCGAATGGAATATGTGCGTGAATGCGCGCAACAACAAAAAGCCCCGGAAAGCGGGCGAATCGCTTTCCGGGGCTGCGCATGACGCGCGATTGCGGTATCGGCTAAGTTTGCCTACATTCAAATGTGGACGGAATAAACATGTTATTCGGCGTGCGCGTAATCAACCTTGGCGCGGCGAGCGGTGGCCTTCTCCCAATCGCTGGTGCCCTCAAAGACATCCTGCTTGTAGGGATTGCGGCCGAGCTTCTTGGCGCGGTAGGCGATGTAGATGATCGCGGCGACGTTGGCGACCAGCGCGGCGATCGAGACCGCGGTAGCGGCGCCGGGGTCGAGCGTGGAGTGGGTCACAAAGATGGACTCCTCCTGGAAGTAGGGGAACACCTGGGCAAACATGCACCAAATAGCAAGCGTAAAGGCGCGGTTCTGGATCCAGCCGCCCTTGTTCCAGATAAAGGCGGCGACGGTGGGCGCCAGCAGCAGCGCAAAGCCGCAGAACCAGGAGTGGGTGGGCAGGCAGTTGTAGGTGTAGCAGAAGTTCCAGATATCGTAGGCGATGATGTAGACCCAGGTCATGTCGGGCCACAGCATGTCGGTCTTGTCCTCGGAGGCGTAGACGCTCCACCAACCGGTCATGCAGAAGATGTTGATGATACCGGCGATGCCGTTGAACACGTTGTTCCAGCCGGCCAGCTGCGTAGCACCTTCGGAGGTGACCCAGGTGGACTCGCCCAGGACAAAGAAGTGATAGGCGCTCTCGAAGTCGGACACGACGGCGATCATGATGTTGATAGCGACGATCACAAACGGCCATGCGCGGAACCAGTGCGCCTTGCCGATCTTGCCCCACTGGTACTTAATGGCAATGAAGCCCCAACAACCGGCCAGCGCCGCGTACACCTTGGCGTAGTGGAACCAGCTGTTCTGGTACACATGGGTGGGGTTGGCGAGCGCCCACTCGGCACCCTGCGAGACGCCGATGGCGATGGCGACGCAGTAGATGGTCATGGCCAGCGGAGCCACGCCAAAGATGATGGCCGCGCCCAGCTTGGTGCGGCGGCCGACCTCGTTGAGCACGATCAGGCCAATAAAGACCATGGCCCAGCCGGCCCAGTGGATAAGGGTATCGCTACCCCAAACATCGAACAGCATGCTGCTCTCCTTTCACACGCCCGCGGCCCCTCTTCCGATCGCGGGCAGTTTGGCCAAATGTCGTCAGTTCTGGGGCTTGCGCTCCGGATACTTGGCGGTATAGCCCTCGATGTGGAGTGTCGAGGCGATGATTTCCTTGACCGTCTCGTCGGGCACATCGGGGTGCGTGCGGATATACATCAACAGCCCCATGATGAGGGTGTAGAACGTCTCGTAGACATGGTCGATGCGCAGGTCATGATGGGCGACAAAGTCAACCACGGTGGTGTCGCAAATGTATTGCGCCACGCGCTGGACCACGTTGTGCAGAAAGCCGCCGTAGAGTGCGCCGCTGCTCGAGGTGAGCGTGCTCGGCAGCTCGTGGCCGCTCACGACCAGGCGCTTAAAGAGCGGGGCGACGGTGTCGAGCGCGCCTTCGATGTCGCCAACCGTGCGGCTGGCGTTCCACTGCTCGAGCTCGGAGATAAAGCCGTCGATCGCCTCGTCCATGACAGCGGTGACGGCGGCGTCCATATCGGCAAAGTAGTGGTAGAACAATGAACGCGTGCAGCCGGCTCGTTTGGTCACGGCCGATACCGATAGGTGGGACACGCCCAGCTCGGAGCTTACGGTGCGCACGGCATCGAGGATCTCGCGACGGCGTTCGTCGCCCGTCAGGCGCTTTGCCGCACTATCGGATGCGGGGACGGCATCGACCACAGAGGTATCTGCTGTGTTGTCGCCCATGTTTTGCCGCCTTCCATCCTCTTTTGCCTGACCGTTCGCCTAACAGTCTTGAATATTGTTGACGGTTCGTCAATACTATTTTTGACACAATGTCAACTAATGGCGGGTGAACGGCATGGGGGCATGTCCGGCCTGCAAAAAAAGAGGGGCGCTGCGGCCTCGTCGGGCTGCGGCAAGAGAAGGGACAACCATGATTCTCAACGGACCGGGAATTAGCTACACCGAGCCCGACATCGGTTCAGAGTTCGTGCCGCCGCTGCCGGAGCATCCGCGCGAGGCAATCGTCAAGCTGTGCGAGCACTGCACCAACCGCCTGCTGCATCGCGACGAGCTGCTGGGCTACGAGTACTGGTCGTTTGCCGAGGCCGCAACCGACGAGCAGGCCGAAGTGCTCTGCAAGATGAAGATGCGCCGTCCTTATACGCTGCCCGAGATGGTCAAGCTCACCGGCATGCCCGAGGCCGATATCGAGAAGATGCTCGACGACATGAGCTACACGGGTCTGCTCGAGTACAACTGGGAAAACCCCGAGCGCGCCAAGCAGTGGGTGCTGCCCATGCTGGTGCCGGGTTCCGCCGAGTTCCTCAACATGCGCGTGAGCCAGCTCGAGGAGCACCCGGTCTATGCCAAGTTCTTTGAACAGGCATCCAAGGGCCCGCTGTCCCGCGCCACGCCGATGGTGCCGCCCGGAGGCGCCGGTATCGGCATGCACGTCATTCCGGTCGAGAAGGCTATCGATGCTTCGAGCATCTCGGTGCCGATTGAGCATATCGAGCACTGGCTCGACAAATACGAGGGTAAGTATGCCGCCAGCACCTGCAGCTGCCGCGCGAGCCGTCGTGTGATGGGAGAGGGTTGCGCCGACGACCCCGCCGACTGGTGCATTGCCGTGGGCGATATGGCCGACTACGTGGTCGAGACCGACCGCGGCCACTATGTGACCCGCGACGAGGTTTACGACATCTTGCGCCAGGCCGAGGAAAACGGCTTTGTGCACCAGATCACCAACATCGACGGCGAGAACAAGATCTTCGCCATCTGCAACTGCAACGTCAACGTGTGCTACGCCCTGCGCACCTCGCAGCTGTTCAACACACCCAACCTGTCGCGCTCGGCCTATGTCGCCAAGGTCGAGAAGGACAAGTGCGTGGCCTGCGGTCGCTGCGTTGAGGTGTGTCCGGCCGGCGCTGCCAAGCTGGGCCAGAAGCTCTGCAGCAAAAAGGCGGGAGGACAGGTGCCCGAGTATCCGCGCCAGGAGCTGCCCGATGCCACCAAGTGGGACCACACCAAGTGGTCGCCCAACTACCGCAACGATAACCGCATCGAGACGCATGAGTCCGGCACCGCGCCCTGCAAGACGGCCTGCCCCGCGCACGTTGCCGTTCAGGGCTATCTGAAGCTCGCGGCGCAGGGTCGCTATGACGAGGCCCTAGCACTCATTAAGCGCGAGAACCCGCTGCCCGCTATCTGCGGCCGTGTGTGCAACCGCCGCTGTGAGGATGCCTGCACCCGCGGCCGTGTGGACGCCGCCGTGGCTATCGACGAAGTCAAGAAGTTTATCGCCCAGCGTGATCTGGACGCAGCGACCCGCTATGTCCCGCCCGTGGTGACCCCGACGCGTGCTGGCGGCTTCGACCAGAAGATCGCCATCATCGGTGCCGGTCCGGCCGGTCTGTCTTGTGCCTTCTATCTGGCCGAGAAGGGCTACAAGCCCGTCGTGTTCGAGAAGAGCGAGCGCCCGGGCGGCATGCTCACCTACGGTATTCCCAGCTTTAAGCTGCAGAAGGACGTTATCGAGGCCGAGGTCGAGATCATTCGCCTGATGGGCGCCGAGTTCCGCTATGGCGTGGAGGTCGGTTGCGATGTGACGCTCGCCGAGCTGCGCGCGCAGGGCTTTAAGGCCTTCTATGTGGCCATTGGCTGCCAGGGCGGCCGCCTTGCCGGTATTCCGGGCGAGGATGCCGAGGATGTGACCGTAGCCGTCGACTTTTTGCGCGAGGTCAACAGTGGCAAGATCGACGCGCTGCCCGGCCGCACCATCGTGGTGGGTGGCGGCAACGTTGCTATCGATGTCGCGCGCAACGCCTGCCGCCTGGGCTCCGAGCACGTTGAGATGTTCTGCCTGGAGAGCGAGGCGCAGATGCCCGCCAGCGAGGAAGAGCGTCGCGAGGCCATCGAGGACGGCGCACACATCAGTTGCGGTTGGGGCCCCAAGGAGGTCCATCTGGACGAGGCCGGCCGTGTGTGCGGCATCACCTTTAAGCGCTGCACGCGCGTCTACGATGACGAGGGCCGTTTTGCGCCCGAGTACGACGAGAACGACCTGCGCCGCGTCGATGCCGACCGCGTGGTCATGTCCATCGGCCAGTCCATCGTGTGGGGCGACCTGCTGGCTGGCTCCAAGGTGGAGCTTGGCCGTGGTCAGGGCGCCCTTGCCGATCCCCAGACCTACCAGACCGCCGAACCCGGCATCTTTGTGGGCGGCGACGTCTATACCGGTCCGAGCTTTGCCATCGATGCCATCGCCGCCGGTCACGAGGCCGCCGTGTCCATCCATCGCTTTGTGCAGCCGGGCTCCACGCTCACCATCGGCCGCAACCAGCGCCGCTACACCGCGCTTGACCGCGACGACGTTGTGATCGAGAGCTACGACAACGCGAGCCGCGAGGTTGCCCATGTGGACCGCGAGCGCGAGAAGACCGCGCCGTTTAGCGAGTACGTCGAGACCTTTACCGAGGAGCAGGTGCGCGCCGAGACCGCCCGTTGCCTGGGTTGCGGTGCCTCGATCGTCGACCCCAACAAGTGCATCGGCTGCGGCCTGTGCACCACCAAGTGCGCATTCGACGCCATCCATCTGGATCGCGACCGCCCCGAGTGCTCCACGATGGTCAAATACGAGCAAAAGCTCCCGAGCCTGGGCAAGTACGCACTCAAGCGTGCAATCAAAATCAAGTTCGGTCGTAAATAGGTAACCATGGCGGGTAAGGGGACGGCGCAGACTAGATTTCGCCGTCCCCTTGCTTTGAGTTTGCATCGCATCAACCGTTGTTGAAAGGTTTCTACCTTGCATGAATTGGGAATCGTTTATCACATTATTCGCGATGTTGAGAACGTGGCGCGCGCCAATGGCGTGCGTCGCGTTTCGAGCGTCACGCTGCTGCTGGGCGAGGTCTCGGGCGTCGTTCCCGACTTGCTGCTCGACGCTTGGCGCTGGGCAGCAGATAAAAAGCCTATC
>CABSNA010000045.1 GCA_902478865.1 uncultured Collinsella sp. | reverse complement strand
TGTGGCATTTGCGGTGTCTGCGGCGCTGAGCTACTGCTTTGGCGTGGTGCCGGCGAAGGGACAGACGATGGGGGACGGAGCCGATTCACCCGAAACCTCGAAGAGCGTGGCCGAAGTAAGCGCGTAAACCTGTGCGACACAAGGACGATTCCTTTGCCATGCTCCAAGGCCGTGGCCCGTGTGGGTCGCGGCCTTTTTGTATCTGGGGGACAAAGTGGCTACACTACAATCCGTTTGAGCAATAGATATATAGGCAGTACCGTGGGGGCGGATGTAGATGGTCGAGTGGATTGTTAAGCGCGCGCAGGGCGACCGTGCACGCGTGGGTACGTTGACGGGCATGGTGTGTATTCTCGCCAATGTGGCACTATGCGCTGCGAAGGGCGCAATTGGTGTGTTTTCGGGATCGGTTTCGATCGTGGCGGATGCCATGAACAACCTGTCCGATGCCAGCTCGAATATCGTGAGCGTGCTGGGCTTTAAGCTGGCGGGCAAGCCGGCCGACCCCGAGCATCCTTACGGACATGGCCGCTACGAGTATCTCTCGGGTCTGGTCGTGGCGGCGCTCGTGCTGCTGATCGGCCTTGAGCTTATCAAGTCCTCGTTTGAGCGCATCATCCACCCCGAACCTGTCGAGTTCTCGCTTGCCCTGGTGGCAGTCCTGGCGCTTTCGATGGTCGTAAAGCTCTGGATGGCGGCCCTCAACCAAAAGCTCGGCGATCGTATCGAGTCCGAGACGCTGCATGCGACCGCGCAGGATTCCAAGAACGATGTCCTTGCCACAGGCGCCGTGCTGGCATGTGCGATTGTTTCGCAGGTGACGCACATCAATCTTGACGCATGGGTTGGCCTTGCCGTTGGCGCCTATATTGGCTGGAGCGGCCTTGAACTTATTCAAGATACGGTGAGCCCGCTTTTGGGCCAGTCGCCCGATCCTAAGCTGGTCAAGCACATTCGAGACAAGATCATGAGCTATCCCGGCGTTTTGGGCGTTCACGATTTGATGGTTCACGACTACGGCCCGGGCAGGAAGTTTGCAAGTGCGCACGCCGAGATGGCGGCCGAGGCCAGCCCGCTGGAAAGCCACGACACGCTCGATAACATCGAGCAGTCGTTTAGGGTCGAAGACGGCATGATTGTCACGCTCCATTACGACCCCATCGTGACCGACGACCCTAAGGTGGCGAGCATGCGTTTACGCATCAATGCCATGGCCCAACAGATCGATAGCCGCCTTTCAATTCACGATTTGCGCTGTGTGCCGGGTCCTACGCACACCAACGTGATCTTCGACTGCGTGCGTCCCTCGGATCTGCAGATGAGTGCCGAAGACGTAAAGCACGCGCTGGCACAACGGGTCGAATCGGAATACCCCAGGTCGATTGCCAAGATTACGATCGACGAAGACTACGTAGGACATACCCACGAGTAAGGCTGTGCCGGCAAAGCAGGTTATGCAGAAGGGGAGAGCATGAAGAAACTGTATCTACTCCGCCACGGTCAGACGGAGTTCAACGTCAAAAAGCTGGTCCAGGGCCGCTGCGATTCACCGCTGACCGACCTAGGCCGCAGACAAGCGGGAATGGCAGCCGCATGGCTCAAGGGCCACGACGTTGTCCCCGACAAAGTGGTCTCATCACCCTTAGGCCGAGCCATGGACACAGCTCAGCTCGTCGCATGCGAGCTCCTCGGCCCGGACGCAGCAGTCGAGCCCTGCGAAGGCATCATCGAGCGCTGCTACGGCACCTTCGAAGAAGGTCCCCACGATGCCCTTCCCACCGACGTCTGGGATCCGGGCGAGGACCTGGTCCCCTTCGGAGGAGAAGGAAGCCGCGCGCTGCAAGAACGCATGGTAGACACCCTCACCAATCTCATGAGTGCTAAGGACACCGAAACCCTACTAGCAGTAAGCCACGGCAGCGCCAGCCGCCAATTCATCAAGGCCGCAGCCCCAGAGGGCTTCGAGCTCCCAACAAAACTCCCCAACTGCGCCATCATGATCTTCGATTTCGATGAGGCAAAGCCGCAAGCAGAAGGCGAGCCAATGCAATGCAAGTTCACCCTCCAGCAAATAGTGGACCCTCAACAAAGTCATTAGCCTGAGCGAGCAAGGTTTAGCAGACATCAACGTGTCGTCTCCCGAGCTTGGCAGAGGGGCGGCGAAATATATTAAGTTTGTCGCGAGTTCCGCACGCAAAGGAAAGCACTTAATGTGCTTTCCGTCTTGCGCAGGACTGTAGAGCAGCAAACTTAATATATTTCGCCGCCCCTCTGCCAAGCCCAGGCGACTCCACGCACTTTACCTGCGTAAACAATGTGAGTGAAATATGAATCTCGATGGATACGCCCGCAGCCGTGTATACTAAACAGCTGTGTGAAACCAGGGGAGTATTCTGGCTGGACAAAATGCCTGCTTAATAGGGTTGTCAGGTAGTCCGGGCGAAATACAAGGCTGGGGAGCACGTCGTGTAAGTAGTGGTCCTCTAGGGGCGTACGCTCGGTGGTGTACGCATTGTCCCAAGACCACGCGAGAGTTGGGATCATATCTTGATCAGCATGATTCTCGGCCGCAAGATTGGCATGACCCAGGTTTGGGACGAGAACGATAACGTCGTTCCCGTCACGGTCATCCAGGCTGGCCCCTGCGCTGTCTCGCAGGTTAAAACTCAGGCAACCGACGGCTATGACGCCGTCCAGATCGGTTTCGGCGACATCAAGGCCAAGAACGTGAACAAGCCCATGGCTGGTCACTTCGCCAAGGCTGGCGTCGAGCCTGTCCGTTTCCTTCGTGAGGTCCGCGTCGAGAACGGCGAGGAGCACAAGGTCGGCGAGGTCGTCACCGTCGCTGATTTCGCTGATGTCGAGAAAGTCGACGTCATCGGTACCTCCAAGGGTAAGGGCTTCCAGGGTCGCATCAAGCGCTGGGGTCAGCGCCGCGGTCCTATGACGCATGGTTCTCACTTCCAGCGTCACCCCGGTTCTATCGGTCAGTGCGCCTATCCTGCGCGCGTCCTCAAGGGCGTCAAGATGGCCGGTCACATGGGTAACGAGCGCGTTACCGTCAAGAACCTTTCCGTTGTCCGCATCGATGCCGAGCAGAACCTCATCTTGGTCAAGGGCGCTGTCCCGGGTGCCAAGAATGGTCTCGTCGCCATCCGTATGGCCTAAGGGCCCAGCCCATTTAGCCCAGCGTCATACCAAGGAGAACACTTAAATGGCAAAGTTTGAAGTAAAGAACAGCGAGGGCAAGAAGGTCGCCGAGGCCGAGCTCGCCGCTGAGGTGTACGGCATCGAGCCGAACATCCACGTTATGCACCACATCGTCAAGTGCCAGATGGCCTCTTGGCGTCAGGGCACCCAGTCTGCTAAGGGTCGCTCTGAGGTTTCCGGTGGCGGCAAGAAGCCTTGGCGTCAGAAGGGCACCGGCCGTGCCCGCCAGGGTTCCATCCGTGCTGCCCAGTGGCGTCACGGTGGCGTTGTCTTCGCCCCCAAGCCCCGTTCCTACGCTAAGCGTATGAACAACAAGGAGGTCAAGCTGGCTATGCGCTCCGCGCTGTCCGCCAAGCTGGCCGATGGCGAGCTCGTGCTCGTCGACGACTACGGCTTCGAGAAGCCTTCCACCAAGGCTGCCGTCGCCATGCTCAAGGCTCTCGGCCTTGAGGGCAAGCGTCTGACCATCATCGTTCGCGATGAGGACGTCAACGCCTACCTGTCGTTCCGCAACATTCCCAAGACGTTCATCATCACCGCTGACGAGGCCAACACCTACGATCTCGTCAACAACAACGCTGTGCTGATGCCCGCCGACATCGCCGCTCACTTCGGGGAGGTGCTTGCATAAATGACCGCCCATGAGATCATCATCCGTCCGATCGTGTCCGAGCGTTCCTTCTCCGGCATGGAGCAGAACAAGTACACGTTCGAGGTCGCCAAGGATGCTAACAAGTATCAGATCAAGGACGCTGTCGAGGAGATCTTCGGCGTCAAGGTCGTTCGCGTGAACACCCTGACGGTCAAGCCCAAGACCAAGCGCGTGCGCTATGTCGCCGGCAAGACCCGTTCTTGGAAGAAGGCCATCGTCACGCTGGCCGAGGGCGACACCATCGAGGTCTTTGGCAACCAGGCCTAAGACTCGCTGCTGTTGAGTGAGCTCATGCCTCCCAAATAGGGGAGGCGGGAGCTCAAGGTTTTGGGCGTATAAAATGGACACGCCCGGAACCGTGTATACGTCCGGTGTCATCGCACCCGAGGCAGAACCTCGAATCCCTGTCTGCGATGGCTAACGGATTCCTATTGAAAGGGATTGTAATGGCTGTAAAGCACCTTAAGCCGACCTCCGCTGGTAGGCGTTGGCAGACGATCTCCGATTTCTCCGAGATCACCTGCACCAAGCCCGAGAAGTCTCTTCTCGAGCCCCTGCCCAAGAAGGCCGGTCGTAACAACAACGGCCGCATCACCACCCGCCACCAGGGCGGCGGCGTGAAGCGTCGTTACCGCGTGATCGACTTCAAGCGCAACAAGGACGGCGTGCCCGCCAAGGTTGCCACGATCGAGTACGATCCGAACCGTTCCGCTCGCATCGCTCTGCTGCACTACGCTGACGGTGAGAAGCGCTACATCCTGGCCCCCAAGGGCCTCGAGGTCGGTCAGACCATCATGTCCGGTTCTGACGCCGACATCAAGCCGGGCAACGCTCTGCCCCTCGCCGACATCCCCGTCGGTACGCTCATCCACGCCGTCGAGTTCCAGCCGGGCAAGGGCGCCGCTATCGCCCGTTCCGCCGGTAACTCCTGCCAGCTGATGGGTAAGGAGGGCAAGTACGCTATCGTCCGTATGCCTTCCTCCGAGATGCGCCGCATCCTCGTTACCTGCCGCGCCACCGTCGGTGAGGTCGGCAACGCCGATCACGCCAACATCGTCATCGGCAAGGCCGGCCGTAAGCGTCACATGAACGTGCGCCCGACCGTCCGCGGTACCGTCATGAACCCTGTCGACCACCCGCACGGCGGTGGCGAGGGCAAGAACCACACCTCTGGTCGTCCCTCTGTTACCCCCTGGGGTAAGCCGACGAAGGGCCTTCGTACGCGCAAGAAGAAGAAGGTCTCGAACCAGCACATCATTCGTCGCCGTAAGAAGTAATTTCGGATACCGAGTTTTAGGAGAAAGCACTTATGAGCAGAAGTCTCAAAAAGGGCCCGTTCGTGGAGACTCGCCTTCTCTCGCGTATCACCGCGATGAACGAGGCTGGCAAGAAGGACGTCGTGAAGACCTGGTCCCGCGCGTCCACCATCTTCCCCGAGATGGTTGGTCACACCATCGCCGTCCACGACGGCCGCAAGCATGTGCCCGTGTATGTTACCGAGTCCATGGTTGGTCACAAGCTCGGCGAGTTCGCGCCGACTCGTACGTTCCGTGGCCACAAGGCCAAATAGGGGGTTAACCGTAAATGGCAACTAAGTCTATTGAAACTGAGGCCACCGAGGTTCGCGCCGTCGCTAAGTACGTGCGTGTTTCCCCCAGCAAGGCCCGCCTGGTGGTCGATCTGATCCGCCGCAAGCCTGTCGCTCAGGCCTTCGACATCCTCCACTTCTGCGACCGCGCCGTCGCCGTGGATGTCGAGAAGGTTCTCCGTTCCGCCGTTGCGAACGCCGAGAACAACAACGGTCTGCGTGCCGACAACCTGGTTGTCGCCGCTGCCTATGTTGACGAGGGTCCGACGCTTAAGCGCATCCGTCCCCGCGCCAAGGGTTCCGCTTCTCGCATTCTGAAGCGTACTTCCCATATCACCGTCGTCGTTGCTCCTCGAAAGGAGGCGTAAAGCTGTATGGGTCAGAAAGTCTACCCCACCGGCTTCCGTCTTGGCATCACCGAGAACTGGCGCTCCCGCTGGTTCGCAGAGAAGGATTACGCTAAGACCCTCGGTAACGATCTCGAGATCCGCAAGTACCTCGAGAAGCGTCTTTCCCGCGCAGCTGTCTCCCGCGTCGAGATCGAGCGCGCTGGCGACAAGGTGAAGGTCATCATCCTCACCGCTCGCCCCGGCGTTGTCATCGGTAAGAAGGGTGCCGAGATCGATACCCTCCGCACCGAGCTCGAGAAGGTCGCTGGCGTCTCCAAGGGCCAGCTCTCCGTCGACGTTGTCGAGATCAAGCGCCCCGAGCTCGACGCCAACCTCGTTGCTCAGTCTATCGCCGAGCAGCTCGAGGGCCGCGTTGCCTTCCGTCGCGCTATGCGCAAGGCTGTCCAGTCTGCCCGCAAGGCCGGCGCTAAGGGCATCCGTATCCAGTGCTCCGGTCGTCTCGGTGGTGCCGAGATGGGCCGTCGTGAGTGGTACCGCGAGGGTCGCGTGCCTCTGCACACCCTCCGTGCCAAGATCGACTACGGCACGGCCGTCGCCAGCACCACCATGGGCGCTTGCGGCGTGAAGGTCTGGATCTACCTGGGCGAGAAGCTCCCGGGCCAGCCTGTTCCCAACCCTGCACTCGAGGGCTCTTCCCGTCCTCGTCGTCGTAACTCCGAGAGGAGGGGTCAGTAGTGCTTGCCCCTAAGCGTATTCTTCACCGCAAGGTGCAGCGTGGCTCCATGAAGGGCCAGGCCAAGGGTAATACCGAGCTGCATTTCGGCGAGTTTGGTATCCAGGCTCTCGAGGCCCATTGGATCACCAACCGTCAGATCGAGGCCGCTCGTATTGCCATGACCCGCTACATGAAGCGTGGCGGTCGTGTCTACATCACGATCTTCCCCGATAAGCCCATCACCAAGAAGCCTGCCGAGACTCGCATGGGTTCTGGTAAGGGTAACCCCGAGGAGTGGGTGGCCGTCGTCAAGCCCGGCCGCATCATGTTCGAGGTCAAGGGCGTGCCCGAGGAGGTCGCTCGCGAGGCTCTGCGTCTTGCACAGCACAAGCTTCCCATCAAGACCAAGATTGTTGCTGCTAAGAACGCTGAGCAGCGCATCGAGAAGGAGATGGCTGAGGAGGCCGCTCTCGAGGCCAAGTGGGCTGCTGAGGACGCCGCCGCCGCCAAGGAGGAGAACTAATGAAGCCCGCAGAGATTCGTGAGCTCTCGGACGCTCAGCTCGTTGAGAAGCTGAAGGAAATGCGCGCCGAGCTCTTTAACCTTCGTTTCCAGATGGCCACCAGCCAGCTGGACAACACCGCTCGCGTCAACACCGTGAAGAAGGACATCGCTCGCGTCCTCACGGAGCAGCGCGCCCGCGAGATCGCAGCGGAGAAGTCCGCTGTCGCCGAGTAGGACCTAAGGAGAGAACATGACTGATTCGCGTAACTCGCGTAAGGTCCGTACGGGTGTCGTTACCTCCGTCTCCGGTGCCAAGACCATTGTTGTCACCATCACCGAGCGCAAGCGTCACCCCAAGTACGGCAAGATGATGACCAGCTCCAAGAAGCTGCACGCTCACGACGAGGAGTGCACGGCTGGCGTGGGCGATACCGTCCGCGTTATGGAGACCCGTCCTATGTCCAAGATGAAGCGTTGGCGCCTCATCGAGGTCGTCGAGCGCGCTAAATAAGCAGTCGCTCTTACGACTTGTACGTTTCCGAAGATGTGCGTATGCCTGGCTTGCATACCACGGGCCGTATAAAGGCTGCGCACCTCTCTTCGGTTCTTAGTTCGGAGGAACATCTACCATGATTCAGATGCAAACCATGCTGAACGTCGCCGACAACTCCGGCGCTCGCAAGATTCGCTGCATCAAGGTGCTTGGCGGTTCCAAGCGTCGTTATGCAGGCATCGGCGATGTGTTCATCGGTGCTGTCCAGGAGGCTACCCCTGGCGCCAACGTCAAGAAGAAGGACGTTGTCCGTTGCGTCGTCGTTCGCACCGTTAAGGAGATCCGCCGCAAGGATGGCTCCTACATTCGCTTTGATGAGAACGCCTGCGTTGTCATCAACAACGATGGTTCGCCCGTCGGCACCCGTATCTTCGGGCCCGTCGCTCGCGAGCTTCGTGACAAGAAGTACATGAAGATCGTCTCGCTCGCTCCCGAGACCCTGTAGTTAGGGGAGATATATGTATATCAAGAAGGGCGATAAGGTCCAGGTTCTCTCTGGTAAGGATCGCGGCAAGCAGGGCGTTGTCCTGCGTGCTCTCCCCGCCGAGAACAAGGTCGTTGTCGAGGGCGTTTCGGTCGTCAAGAAGGCCGTCAAGCCCAACGCTGCCAACCAGCAGGGCGGCATCGTTTCGCAGGAGGCTCCCATCGACGCCTCCAACGTCAATCTCGTCTGCCCCGAGTGCGGTAAGGTTACCCGCGTCGGTCACGAGAAGGACGGCAAGAACAAGCTGCGCGTCTGCAAGAAGTGCGGCCACAAGTTCTAAGCTGCCCGCAACATCAAGTTGCTAGCAAAGGCCCGGATGCCATGGCACCCGGGCCTTTTTCTATCCCCACTCGATGGCTTCGGTTCTGCCGTCCTGTCATTCCGGTTGCATCCAGTTTTCGGTGCCGTCTCGAATCGAGTGCCGCCAGGTGACACCCTGTCGCGTTTCGTCGGCTTCGGGGACAAAAGTCGGGACAACTCCAAAAACTATTTTCGAACTCAGGGCTTTGAGTTTTTGTTTTTGTCCCAAAGGGCGCGGCGGGATGCCTTTGGAGGCTCGATAGCGCCGAAAACGCCCGTTTTGAAACTTAAATGCCTTTTCGTGTGCAAGCCGCCAGCTGCAATAGGAAGTGAATCAACGCAGGTGGCTTTCAAGCAGTTTGCAAAACTGCAGGTCGCAGGTCTTCATTGCCAGTAGGAGAAATGAGTAGTCTCAGGTGGCTTGCCCATGAGTTGACGAACGGGATTTGAGATTACGCTGACGTCCGGAAACGCTTCGAGCACGGCGTTACGTTTTTGGGGTTTGGGCGTAGCCCCTGCACCCGCGAGCGCGGGCCTTAAGCCCGCCGAGAGGGTGACGCGTCGAAAACGAAGGGGAAAGAGAGAAGGGGCCGTCCCTATCATTCAGGTTGCGACCGAAGAAGACAAGGAGACCCCCTGAGCCTGAATGATGCCCCACAGACCGCGTCCGACCGAGCTCAAGCCGAGCTTTTCCTGACGTCCGCCTTCGCGAAGATGATGGCTGGATTGGCTATGGATTGGCTACACTTATTTGGACGATTCCGGGAGGGACGGCCCCGCCTCCCTGAACTCGACTGGCGACATGTAGCCCAGCGTCGAGTGGATCCTGAAGTTGTTGTACCAGTGCACGTAATCCAAGAGCTTGGCTCGGAGCTCGCGCGTCCCTCCTCGGTCCTTCGGAGTGGCCGACGATCTCCCCGTTGCAGAGGTCGACGAGCAGGCAGACGTAGTTCCACGACGCCCCGACGCGCACGCAGGCCAAGTCGCTGCATATATGGGTGCACGGCGCCCTGCCGCCGAAGCCGCGCGCGACGACGTTCGACACGTCGGCCTCTGTCTCTTATACACATCTCCGAGCCCACGAGACGCTCATGAA
>CABSNA010000044.1 GCA_902478865.1 uncultured Collinsella sp. | reverse complement strand
GAAGCCGACGTGGACAGCCTGATCGAGATTTTGTCGGACGTTTTGGCCTAACACAGCGCAATAACTCAATTTGGACCGGGTTCCGGACTGCGGACGTGCCATATGCGGCACGATTCAGCGGTCTGGAGCCCGTTTTGCTATCGATTTACCATGGCTGGGATAGGGCGTGTGCAAAAAGTGGCAAATATGAGTACGGGCACTAACTTCGTAACATATAAATTGGGCGTTTTTAGATGAGTTGGGCCACATATGTCCAGTTTTGTAGTAACTAAATTGGCTTAACTGGACTATCAGTCATCGTTCTAATGTCGGATTTGCCTTTTATGACTTCGAAAACGCTGCTACCAAAAAGGTAGCAGTACTCATATTTGGCATTTTTTGCACACGGGTATTCGCCAAGGGTCCATTTCGCCGCCCGCATCCGCTTCGTCGCTTCGCTCCTCGCGTGCTGCGCTGGAAAACGCTTCGCGTTTCCTCAGCTCCGCACCCTGTCGGGTTCGAATCCCTCTGCGATGGGCCCAAAAAGGAAAGGCCCCCATCGCTGGGAGCCTTTTCAATCAAGTGGTGGGCGATGAGGGATTCGAACCCCCAGCCTTGTGCGTGTAAAGCACCTGCGCTAACCGTTGCGCCAATCGCCCGCAGGGATTGAGTATAGCGGAAACCCCGTGCTGTTCACCGCTAATTCATAACGAAACTTACGCGGCGACTTCGGCGCCCTTGTCCTCGTCGATAAAGAAGCGCTTGTACCAGATGAGGAACGTCAGCGTGGTATAGATCTTGCGCTGGTTGAGCGCGCGACCCTCAAAGTGGTCGTCAAGCAGTTTCATGAGCGCATCGGTGTCAAAGAAATCGGCAGCCCACGGTGCGGTGAAGTATTCCTTTACGTAGTCGTAGTACTTTTGCTCACGCAGCCAGAACTTGACCGGTACGGGGAAGCCCACCTTCTTGCGCGTTGCCCACTCGTCGGGCAGCGTGCGGTTGGCAGCGTGACGCAGGACGAGCTTGCAGCCTTCTTCGTTAACACGGTAGTTGGCGGGAATGTGCTCGGCAAACTCCATGACCTTCTTGTCTAGGAACGGGACGCGGAGCTCCAGAGAATGCGCCATGCACATCTTGTCGGCCTTGAGCAGAATGTCGCCCGGCAGCCACATGTTCATATCCAAATACTGTTTCTTGGAAAGCTCGCAGCAATCGGGAACCTGCTTGTAGTACTCGGCGCACATCTCGGCGGCGTTCTTGCCGGTGTCATAAGCGGGCTTGAGCACCTCGTCGACCTCGGAGGGGTCGAACACCTTTGCCTGACCCACATACCAGCGCTCGGGAACCTCGGCGCATTTCGTCAGGAAGTTGTGGCCCTTAAAGTAGGGGAGATGCTGAACGAGCGAGCCCAGGGCGCGACGTACGCCGAGCGGCACGCGCTTCTTAAAGGAGCGCATCTCGGGGGTGTCCTCGTACCACTCGTAGCCGGCAAACAGCTCGTCGGCACCCTCGCCCGAAAGGACGACGGTGACCTCTTCGGAAGCCATCTGCGCCAGATAGAACAGCGGCACGCTGGACAGGTTCGATTGCGGCTCGTCCATGTGATACTGGATATCGGGCAGTGCATCGAAGAACTCGTCGGCGGTAATCATCTTGCGCACGTTCTTGATGCCCAGCTTGTCGGAAAGCTCGGCAGCGTAGTTGGTCTCGTTGAAGTTCTTGTAATCAAAGCCGACAGAATACGTGGTGTCGGGCATGAGACAGGCGGCAATGTAGCTGGAGTCCACGCCGCCAGAAAGGAACGAGCCCACCTTAACATCGGCGATTCGGTGTGCAGCGACGCTTTCGTGCACGACCTTGTCGCACTCGTCCACGTACTCCTCGAAGGTCTTGGAGTTGTCGTCGGTGAAGTCACAGCTCCAGTAACGCTTGATGTCCATGGTGTTGGTCGTCAGGTCATACGTAAAGCAATGCGCCGGGGCAAGCTTGAACACGCCCTTAAAGAAGGTCTCCTCCGTGGCGGGGAATTGCAGCGTCAGGTAGGGGCGCAGCGCGTCGTGGTTGACAGCCTTCTCAAACTTGGGATGGTCCAGGAAGCTCTTGATCTCGGAGCCAAATAGCAGCGAGCCATCGGATGCCTGGTAGTAATAGAACGGCTTGATACCAAAGATGTCGCGAGCGCCAAAGAGCTTGTTCTTGTTCTGGTCGTGAATCACGAACGCGTACATGCCGCGCAGGCGGTTGACCAGGTCCTCGCCCCACTCCTCGTAACCGTGTACCAGGACCTCGGTATCGGCGTTGCAGTGGAAGGCGTAGCCGGCTGCCTCCAGCTCGGCGCGAAGCTCCTGGAAGTTGTAGATCTCTCCGTTGAAGACAATCGTGACCTTGCCGTCGTCGCTCGACATGGGCTGAGCTCCAGCTTCGGAAAGATCAAGAATCGAAAGACGACGGAAGCCAAGGGCAACGTTGTCGACGATATGCTGGCCGCCCATATCGGGACCACGGTGGATGATGCGATTCATCATAGCCGTGAGAACCAGCTCACTCTGTTCATCTGTACCGGTAAAACCGACAAAACCGCACATGCAAGATCCTTTCTGCTGACGGCTCAGGTGTACTGCCGCAAGGATTGTGGCAGCTGATGTCAAATAATCTTTACTATCATGCCAATCTTTTGTTTCGTGATAGGGCATAAGCGTCGAGCGAACCGAAAAAACCACGGCCCGATCTTCAGGCGAAGCGGCGGGCCGTGGTTGCGAATGCTATGTATGAGCGGTTAGCGCTTGCTGCGCTCGGCGAGACGGTGCTCCACCTTGGTGACGATGTGGATGAGCGGAATCGTCACGACCAGATAGTAAAGTGCGGCGCAAATGTAGGGCGTAATGTTGCCCGTGGTGGCCGTGAGGTTTTTGGAGAACAGCATGAGCTCCATGACGCCAACGCTCGAAAGCAGTGAAGTGTCCTTGTACAGCATAACGAACTCGCTGGTCATAGTTGGTATAACGTAACGTACGGCTTGTGGGATCACGATGCGCGACATAACTTGGGACCAAGTCATGCCAAGCGAGTAGGCAGCTTCCGCTTGACCATGCGGTACGCTCTCGATACCGGCGCGGAAAATCTCGGCAAGATAGGCCGAGCAGTTGATGGCGAGCACGCCAACGCCGAGCGGCAGATTGGGCACGTTGAGACCGATCATAGGGAACCCAAAGAACGCAATGTAGATCTGCAGGAAGAGCGGGGTTCCACGCAGGACGTTGATGTATGTTACGGCGATGCCGCGCAGCATACGACTATGACTGATTTTCATAAAGGCAAACAGCAAGCCGATGGGGATGGCGAGCGGAAAACCGATGGCGGTCACGGCAAGTGCTATGCCCCAGCCCTTAAAGAGCGAGGCGATTGAGGTGACGACAATCTGCGGCTTGCAGAACATGCCCAAAAACGGGTTGGAGTTCCACGCGGCAACCCAAGGCTGGGCATCGAGCCAGGCGACGATTTCTTGCACCATGGTGCTCTCCGAGACGCTGATGGTGGGGCTCTCGGGAAGATCTCGCTTGTCGCCGTCGGCGACATAGCTGCCGGTGACGGCATAGGCACCCGCGTTGCTCGGGAATACGACGTCGGGGACAACAACGCGAATCTGCGAGCCGGCAGCGACGAGATCGGCGAACTTGATGACGAGCTTTGAGCCGTCCAGCGAGCACGATGCCTTGACACCCGTCTGGTTCAGTCCGTCGAGCAGCGTGACCTTAACATCGGTGCTTTCAAACGATCCGCCCTCGGGCAGCTCAAGCTCAATTTGCGAAACGTCGCCCTCGTCGCTACCCGTTGTCGCTTCCCAGGTCAGGCGGGTTGCGATGCCGCCGAGCACGCCGTTGCCGCCGTCTTCGTTTGACTTGGCGGTCGCCGAGGTGACGGCAAGTGAAGTGCCTGTCGCGTCGTCTGAGCTCGAGGCGTCCTCGTTATCGGACCCGCTCGTGGGTGCCATGCCAAACCACTTCTCGTACAGTTTGTCATAGGCACCGGAGCTCTTGATCTTGGCAAGGGCATCGTTGATGGCCTGTGTCAGCCCGGGGTTGTCTTTAGAGACGGCGATGCCAAACTGCTCGCCCGTCGGAACCTCTTTGATGATCTCCATACCGGTAAAGGAGTTTGAAACCATCCACTGTTCAACGGGCAGATCGCATACGACCGCCTGGCACTGACCACTCATGACGGCGGTGAAGGCTGCCGTCCAGTCGTCAAAGTTGACGGTAGTTGCCTGCGGCAGGTTCTCGATTGCCCACTCCTCGGACGTGGTGCCCGACTGCACGGCAATTTTGACGCCCGGCGCGTTGAGGCTATCGACCGTGTCGTATCCAGTGTTCTTTGCAACTGCGACGCCCTGGTTGGAGTCGATATAGGGATCGGTGAAGTCGACCTCTTCCTTGCGCTCGTCGGTAATCGTGATGTTACATGCGCCGACATCGGTCTTTACACCCTGCTTGACCATGGGGATAATGCCGTCGAACTTTTGCGCCGGCAAGTAGTTGAGCTCCAGACCGAGCTCGTCTGCGATCATACCCATGAGTTCATAGGTAAAGCCCTGGTCTTCGCCGGAATCGTTGACGTATTCAAACGGGGGTGTGGCCAAGTCACTTGCGACGGTGAGCTTGCCATGCTCGACGAGTGTGTAGGTGCTCGAGGCGTTCTGGGAGGACGAACAGCCGCTCGCGCCGATGATGGTGGCAAGGGCCACAACGACCGTCGCGAAGGCACAGACGATGTGCCGGGTCAACTGGACGCGTGCCGAGTGATGGCGACGCTCGAAGTGTCGTTTCATCTGGAATCCTTTGCTTGGGCATGATGGGTCGGCATTGTGGGTCAACATCTGTGGGTCAATGAGGCACATCAAGACATTTGGATAAAGAATAGCACCCAGATTTCCTTGTTTTTACGTGGGGTGAACACTGTTGTCATTTATTAACCCACGGCGCAGTCCATGCAATTTTTTAGAAGGCTGCAGTACGCGCAAGGTCAGGTGGCATATTAGGATGGTTGATAATACAGAATGTTTCATCGTTTCTGCCGCGGGACGTCTTTTGCCCTTTAAGGCTGAATTTAGCGAGAGAGGTCTTTGTATGTCGAGTCCGACACAAGAGAAGCTAACTCTGATGCGCTATATAGAGTTGCTCGAGGAAGATGACCTTGTTGTTTCCAGACCGAGCGCTTCGTGCGACCAGCGCATTGAGTTTGCGACTGATGACTCGCGCCAGGTGCGTTCGGGCACGTTGTTTGTCTGCAAGGGCCGCGCGTTTAAGCGTGAGTACCTGCTTTCGGCAATCGCCGATGGCGCCGTGGCCTACGTTTCCGAGGTCGATTACGATGTTGATCTTCCCGCGGTGATTGTGAGTGATATTCGTCGCACGCTCGCCGTGGTGGCAGATGCCTTTTATGGGCACCCGTCGGGTAAGGTGAAGGTCTGCGCCTTCACAGGCACCAAGGGCAAATCGACCTGCAGCTTTTATCTGCGCGGCATTCTCGCCAACGAGGCCAAGCTTACGGGCTGTCATCGACCCGCTCTTAATACGGGCATTGAGTTCGACGACGGCATCGAGGCAGGCCCTTCCAAACTGACGACCCCCGAATCCTTCCTGCTGCAGTCTCGCATCGCACATGCCGCGGAGGCGGGTGCCCCGTGGCTGGTTATGGAGGCATCGAGCCAGGGCCTCAAATACGAGCGCACGGGCAAGATCGCCTTTGAAGTCGGCGCCTTTACCAATATCGGCGAGGATCACATTTCGCCGATTGAGCATCCGACGCTCGAGGATTACTTTGCCAGCAAGCTCAAAATCTTCTCGCAGAGCCGTTTTGCCGTGGTCAATCTCGATATGGATAAGGTCGATCGTGTGCTCGAGGCGGCATCTCGTTGCGAACGTACGGTGACGTTCTCCCTGACCGACGAGCGTGCCGACGTGCTTGCGCTGGCGATTCGCAATGGCGACTGCGGCGTGGTGGCAACGGTGCGCACGCCCCGCTTTACGCGCGACATTGTGATTCCCACGCCGGTTAAGTTCAATGTCTCCAATGCGCTTGCCGCTATTGCCTGCGCCGAGGCCCTGGGCATTTCCGAAGAGGGTATCGTCCACGGCTTTGAGGGCGTCTTCGTTCCCGGCCGTATGGAGCTCTATCCGTCCGTATCGGGCAAAATCTTGGGCATCGTCGATTTTGCACATAACGGCATGAGCCTCGAGACGCTCCTGCGCGACTTGCGCGAGAACTATCCCGAGCGCGAGCTGGCGGTTGTATTTGGCGCTACGGGCGGTAAGGGTGTCGATCGACGCACCACGATGGGCATCGCCGCTGGCAAGTATGCCGACCGAATCGTGATTACCGAGGACGACCCCGGCCCCGAGAACGTCGAGGATATTTGCGCCGAGATCGCGCACAACGTTCAAGCGCAGGGAAATGATAACTGGCAAATCGTGACTGATCGCGTTGCCGCTATCGAGACTGCCGTGCGCGAAACCGTCCGTCCTGCCGTGGTCATCGTGACCGGTAAGGGCGAGGAAGAGCGCATGCTGCGCAAGAACGGACCCGAGCCTTGCGAGCGCGACGGTTCGATTCTCAAGCGCACCCTTGCGGCGTACGACGCCTAAGACCAGAAGCCCCTTCTACGTAAATGGAGTGACCATGTCCCACAATACCCTGCCGACCGTCGCTGAGCTTTCGGGCGAGATGCGCGAGCGTCTTGCCAAGGTTAAGTACGTCTTTACCGACCTGGACGCCACCATGCTCGCGCCCGGCTCGTGCGTGCTGCGCGACAACGACGGTAACCCCTCGACCAAGCTTGTCGAGGCCGTCGTGGCGCTTGCCCGCGCCGGCATCCAGGTGGTCCCCACCTCGGGCCGCAACCGCACCATGATCCACGAGGATGCGCGCGTGCTCGGCCTCAACTCCTACATCGGCGAGATGGGTGGCCTGGTCATGTACGACCTCAAGGCCAACGATTGGGAGTATCTGACCGGCGATATGCCCTACGACCCCGCCTGCGGCCTCACACCGCATCAGGTGATCGAGCAGACCGGCGTGTGCGAGAAGATTCTCGCCCGCTGGCCGCATAAGATCGAGTACCACAATGACATGTCGACTGGCTACAAGTACCGCGAGGTCACCGTCGGCATGCGCGGCGATGTGCCCGACGACGAGGTCCAGGCCATTCTTGACGAGGCCGGCTGCGGCCTGGTCTGGGCCTGCAACGGTCACCTGACGCATCTGTCCAAGCCGACGACGCTCGAGCTCGAACGCGTCGAGGATGGCCGCGCGTTTAACATCAATCCCGCCGGCCTCAACAAGGGCGTTGCCATCGCACGTTTCTGTGAGCACCTGGGTATCGAGCGCGAGGAGACGCTGGCACTCGGCGATTCCGAGTCCGACTTCTACATGGCTGACCACGTGGGCACGTTCTGCCTGGTCGAGAACGGTTTGACCAGCGCCGGCGCGCCCGAGTTCCTGGATACCTGCGATAACGCCTACGTCACGCGCGGCAAGATTGTCGACGGCTGGGCGGCAACGGCAGAGCTGCTCGTCGCGGCCCGTTCGTAGTGCGGCTCTATCGTTCTGAGCCATATCTTTTCGAGAGAGAATCTGGTGAGGTAATGTCCGATATCGAGAATCTGGCTGGCGACACACGCCCCATTGGCGTATTCGACTCGGGTCTAGGCGGTCTGACGGTTGCGCGCGCGATTGCGACGGCGTTGCCGCACGAGTCCGTCTACTACTTTGGCGACACCAAGCGCTGCCCCTACGGCACCCGCACCGAGGACGAGGTGCGCTCGTTTGCACTGCAGGCGGGCCGTTGGCTGTCGAAGCACGACGTCAAGATCATGGTCATCGCCTGCAATACGGCGACCGCTGCGGCCTTGCGTTTGGCCCAGCAGGTGCTCGACGTTCCCGTCATCGGTGTGATCGCACCGGGCGCACGCGCGGCAATCAACAGCACCCGCACGCGCCGGGTGGGCGTGCTCGCCACCAACCTCACCATTCGCTCAGGCGCTTACACGCGTGCCATTCAGGATTTGGACGCCGGTGTGGACGTATACGGCTGCCCTGCCTCGAGCTTTGTCGAGGTCGTTGAGCACGAGCTCGCCTCGGGCGCGCATCTGCAAGAGCAGTGGCTCGAGAACGAGGACATCTTTGATACGCCTACCGTACGCGCGCTGGTCGGTGCCACGGTTGAACCGCTGCGCGACCACGGCATCGATACCGTGGTGCTCGGCTGCACGCATTTCCCGTTGCTCGTGGGGCCTATTCGCCATGCGCTGGGGCCCGGGGTGCGCGTGGTGAGTTCCGCCGAAGAGACTACGCGCGAGCTGACCGATATCCTCACGCGCCGCGAGCAGCTGGCGGGCGACGCTGCTGAGCCGCAGCATCGTTTTGCAACGACGGCCGATAACATTGCCGAGTTTGCGGTGGCGGGCAGTTTTATCTTTGGCCAGCCGCTCAAGAGCATTGAGCATATCGATATCGACGAACTGAAATAGATATAAGGTCACCGACCAAAGGCTCACTTTCACCTTTTGCCGAAAGGATTTTTCTATGGAGTATATGCAGGTCAATCGCGCCAACGGCCGCGCTGCCGATGAGCTGCGTCCCATCAAGCTTACTCGCGGCGTCATGAAGCACGCCCACGGTTCGTGCCTGGCCGAGTTTGGCGATACGCACGTGCTGTGCGCTGCCACCATCGAGGAGGGCGTGCCGGGCTGGCGCAAGGGCGCCAAGGCCGGTTGGGTAACGGCGGAGTACGCCATGCTGCCGGCGTCGACCGGCAAGCGCTGCAAGCGCGAGCATGCCAACCGCAAGGGCCGCTCCATGGAGATCGAGCGCCTTATCGGCCGTAGCCTGCGCACCGTCGTCAACATGAAGGCGCTCGGCGAGTATACCGTCACCGTCGACTGCGACGTGATTCAGGCAGACGGCGGCACGCGAACGGCGAGCATTACCGGCGCCTGGGTGGCACTGCACGACGCCCTTGCCATGTGGGTCGAGGCGGGTAAGCTCGAGCGCATCCCGCTCACGGGCCAGGTCGCCGCGATTTCCATGGGAGTTGTCGACGGCAACACCCTGCTCGACCTGGATTATTCCGAGGACAGTCACGCCGAGGTCGACATGAACCTTGTCGCCACCGATACCGGTGAGATGATCGAGCTCCAGGGCACTGGTGAGCAGGCGCCCTTCGACCGCAAGCGCCTCAATGCCCTGCTCGATTTGGGCGACAAGGGCATTGCCGAGCTCATCGAGCTCCAGCGCCAAGCCCTCGCCTAACCTGCCAAAAAGGGATGTTTATTTTGGCAGGTTTTATCTGCGAAAACGACGAAGTATAAGACTGCCGTTGATTGAGAGGGGAGAGGCGGAGGCCCTCGTCGCCCTCGGCGCGGCATTGGTATAGAGACAAGGAGACCACTCATGGCACTTGAGAAGATCGACATCGACACCCTCGACCCGGCGGCGACCATTGTCGTGGCAACGGGCAACGCCCATAAGCTCACCGAGATCGAGGCCATTTTAGGCAAGGTCATGCCTGAGGTTCGCTTTGTGGCGCTCGGCCAGCTGGGCGATTTTGAGGACCCCGAGGAAA
>CABSNA010000043.1 GCA_902478865.1 uncultured Collinsella sp. | reverse complement strand
GTGTCGAGGAGGGCGCGGGCGGTATTGGCGGCGCAGTCGCGTGAGTCGATGATGTGGTCGGCCCAGGCGCGGTAGCGTGGCATACGTTGTTCCGCGAGCTTATCGATGCCGTCGCGTGCGGTGATGGGGCGGCCCTTGTGGGCGAGCTCTTCGAGCTTGCGGTTGAGCATCACAATTTTGCTGTTCTGGTGCAGCAGCGGATAGTTCTCGTCTCGCGTGACCACGCCACCGCCGGTGGAAAGCACCAGGCCGCTGCGCTTGGAGATGTCGGAGAGCGCCGCCGTTTCCTGCTCGCGGAAGGCCGCCTCGCCGCGCTCGACGATATAGTCGGCGCAGGGCATCCCCAGGCGTTCCTCAAGCGCGCGATCCAGGTCGATGTGCTCTCGCCCCGTGAGCAGGGCAATCTGCTCACCCACGCGGGTCTTGCCCGAGCCCGGCATGCCGATCAGCGCGATGTTCTGTTCGCGGCGTGACAGGCGCTCCGTTACGTCCAGGATGCGCTCGCGCGGGGTGACCTGGCCGGTATAGCGCTCGACGGCCTGTGCCGCTTGGGCCACGAGCATCAGCAGGCCGCCGATGCAGGGGATACCGCGGCGCTCGGCCTCGAGCATGAGTCCCGTGCGGGCGGGGTTGTAGACAATGTCGATAACGCCTTCGAGCGCATTGAGCCCTTCGAGCGTGCAAGGCGCGTCGGGGCAATGGGGGAACATGCCGGCGGGCGTGCAGTTGACGAGTAGGGCGGCGTCGGACTGCTGCACGATGTTGCCGTAGTTGACCTCGCTCGTGCGACCCACGGGCACAACGATGGCGCCCAGGTCTCCCAGCACCATCGTTGCCGTGGTGCCGGCGCCACCGGTGGCTCCGAGCACGAGGGCCTTCTTGCCGGCAACCTCCACACCCAACTCCTCAACCAGGTATTGGAAGCCAAAGTAGTCGGTGTTGTCGCCGCGCAGGCGGCCGTCGGGCAGGCGCGTGATGGTGTTGACGTTGCCCATACGCTCAGCGAGCGGGCTCAGCTCGTCCAGGTACTCCATGACGGCGCGCTTGTAAGGGATAGTCACGTTGGTGCCCTCCCACTCTTCGCCCGTCATAAAGGCCGCGAGGTCCTCGGGCTCGCGCTCAAATCGCACGTACTCGAGCCCAGCGAGCTCTTTGTAGATGGTCGGGGTGTAGCTGTGGCCCAGCACGCGGCCCAGCACGCCGTAGGGGCGGGTTGCGGCGACGTCAGTCATCTAGAGCACCTCCGTGTAGCTGCCAAAGTAGGTGAAGCTCTCGCACACGTCGTCGATCGAATCGAGCAGGTCGTCGAGGGCCTTGCTGCCAAAGGGACAGTCCAGGTCAAAGTAGAACATAAACTCAAAGTCGCGACCGGGGATGGGGCGGCTCTCGAGCTTGATGAGGTTGATATTGAGTGCGTAGAAGCGCTCGAGCACGCGATAGAGGGCGCCCGGCTCGTTGGCCGTGGTGATCATGAGCGAGGTACGGTTGGCACCGGGATAGACGCGTGGCTCGCGGCTGATGACGACAAAGCGCGTGTAGTTGTTGTCCGAGTCCTGGATATTGGGCTCCAGCACCTCCAGGCCATAGAGTGTCGCGCAGCTGCGCGATGCGATGGCGGCAACATCGGTGCGCCCGGAGCTGGCGACCATCTCGGCCGACATGGCGGTGTTGGGGTACTTGGTGGCGTGCAGGTCGTGGGACTCGATAAAGCCCGCACACTGGGCAATGGCTTGGCCGTGGCTGTAAACCTCGCGCACGTCGGCGAGCTTGGTGCCGGGCTTGACGAGCAAGTTGTGGTCGATCTTGAGGCGCAGCGAGCGCACGATATGGAAGTCGAACTGTGCGAGCAGGTCGTAGACGGCGTTTACCGAGCCGGCGGTTGAGTTTTCGATGGGCAGTACGCCAAACTCGCAAAAGCCGTCGCGCACGGCGCGCATGACGCCCTCGAAGGTCTCGAAAAACGCGATGTCGGGCACGTCGAAGAGCCTGCACGCGGCGATTTGGCTGTAAGCGCCCTCAACGCCCTGGCAAGCGACGGTGGCAGTTTGAGGGAAGGGCGTGTCGGAGGCTGCAGCCGTGGCGTGGGCCTTTTGCGAGACAGTGATGCCCTTGAGCTCGTTGATGTAGCGCTGCTGCTCGGCCTTGCTCATGCTCATGAGGAGACGGAACAGGGTGATGGTCTGCGCCTCGTAGCGCTCGGGCGCGCGGCTGGCGAGGTTGTTGAGTTTGGAGCGCTCGCGGGCGGGGTCAAAGACAGCCTTGCCCATCTCGATCTTTGATTTGGCGACCTCGGTGGCAATGTCCATACGCTCGACAAAGCTGTTGAGGAGCGTGGTGTCGATGCCATCGATGGTCTGGCGAATATCGGCAAGGTCCATGGAGGCCCCTTTCGCGTAATGGCAGAGTTGACGGGCAACTCAGGTGAGTCGGGTTAGAGCTGGCCTGCGTCCTCGAGGAGGGCGTCCCAGATGGCGAGCGCCGCGGCTGCTTCGGCAACGGGGACGGCGCGCGGGACGATGCAGGGATCGTGACGGCCGTGGACCGAGAGCTCGGCATTTTCCATGGCGTCCATGTCTACGGTCTGCTGCTCGCGGCCAATTGAGGGCGTCGGCTTTACGGCCATGCGCCACATGACGGGCGCACCGGTCGAAATACCGCCCAGGATGCCGCCGGCGTTGTTGGACTCGACCTCGATCTCGCCGGTCTCGGCATCGATGCGATACGGATCGTTGTTCTCGCTGCCGCGCATGGCGGCCACGGCAAAGCCCATGCCAAACTCCACGCCCTTTACGGCGGGAATGCCAAATGCAATCTGTGCGATGCGGTTCTCGATACCGTCGAACATGGGGTCGCCGATCCCCGCGGGAAGCCCGTAAATGCCGCACTCCACGATGCCGCCGATGCTGTCGAGCTCGTCGCGCGCGGCCAGAATCTCCTCGCGCATGCGGCCGGCTGCGGCGGCGTCAATGCACGGCAGATCGTTCGTAAGGATCGCCTTGCGGTCGGCCTCGCGATAGACCATATCGTCCATTGGCAGGTCGGAGATGCCGCCGATTTGCGCGACATGCGCCATGACCTGAATGCCGTGGGCCTCAAGTGCCTGCAGCGCAATGCCGCCGGCGATGCATAAGGGTGCCGTTAGGCGACCGGAAAAATGCCCGCCACCAGCGACATCGTGCATGTTGTGATACTTCACGCGCGCAGGGAAATCTGCGTGCCCGGGGCGGGGTTTGCGGCGCAGCTCGGAGTAATCCTTGGAGCGCGTGTTGGTGTTCTCGATAATCGCGGCGATGGGCGCGCCGGTGGTATGTCCATCGACAACACCGGCGATGATGTGGGCTGCGTCAGCCTCGCGTCGTTTGGTCGCGGTCTCGTCGCGTCCGGGGGCGCGACGGTCGAGGAAGGCCTGCAGCTTCTCCTGGTCCACGGCGATGCCCGCCGGGATGCCGTCGAGTGAGCAGCCGATAGCAGGGGAGTGCGACTGGCCGAAAATGCTCAGATGCAAAACGTTGCCAAAGGTCGAGGACATGCTATTCCTCCTCGAGTGTGACCTTGCCGCCCAGCAGGCGGTAGTGGTCGAAGAAATCGGGATAGGACTTGTTGACGGCCTCGGCGCCGTGAATCACGACCTCTCCAGCGGCGCGGCTCGCGGCGATGGCGGCCATCATGGCGATGCGATGGTCGTTGTGCGAATCGACCTCGCCGCCGGTAAAGGCATCGACACCCTTGATGATGAGGTCGTCGCCGGCAATACGCACCTGCGCGCCCAGCGCGGTGAGCTCGCGGGTGGTGGTGACCAGGCGGTCGGATTCCTTGATGCGCAGACGGGCGCAATCGCGGATAAAGGTGCGGCCCTGTGCCAGCGAGGCCACGGCCGAGATAACGGGCACCAGGTCGGGGATGTCGTGGGCGCTCATCTCAAAGCCGGCGAGCTTGTCGGACTGCACGGTGGCGGCGTTGGTGGAGCGCACGATGCGGGCGCCAAAGCGCGAAAGCGCGGCAAGCACGTTGCGGTCGCCCTGCGCAGAGCTCAGCGACACGCCCTCCACGGTGATGGGATCGGTGCCGATGGCGCCAGCACACAACCAAAAGGCGGCGTTGGACCAGTCGCCCTCGACGGCCACGCTGCCGGGCGTGCGGTACGAGCCACTGCTCACGCGGAAGTTTGTGACCTCGGGCTGACCGTCCTTGGCGGGAATGCGCTCGACGTTGACCTCGACGCCGAAGGCCTTCATGGCCTGGATCGTCAGGTTGATGTAGGGGCGGCTCTCAATGAGGCCGGTCACCTGCACGCAGGAGGGCTGGGCCAGCAGCGGGGCTGCCAGCAGCAGGCCCGAGATGTACTGCGAGCTTACGTTGCCCGGCAGCACAAAGGTGCCCGGGCGCATGCGGCCGCTCGTCTTGAGCGGAAAACCGCCCAGACCCTGTAGGTCGCAGCCGGCGGCGATGATCTCGTCCGAGAGCGGGGAGAGGGGGCGTGCGCCCAGGCGTCCCTGGCCCACAAAAGTTGCTTCTGCGCCCAGCGCGCAGGCGACGGGCAACATAAAGCGGAGCGTGGAGCCGCTTTCGCCGCAGTCAAGCGTTCCGCCGGCAAGTGCCTTGAGCAGGCCAAACTCAATACTCTTCATAGTGGGATGGACCTGGAAGCCATCCTCGACGGTCTCGATGCGAGCGCCCAGTGCCGTAAGGCAACGCACCGTAGCCTCGATGTCGGCGCAGGTGGTGTTGCAGGTAACGTGCGTCTCGCCGTTGGCAAGCGCGGCGCAGATGATCAGGCGATGCGCCATCGACTTGGACGCGATGGCGGGAACGGTGCCCTTAAGCGGGGACGGGGTGATGCGGGCTAGCATGCGAATGCGTCTCCCTTCTGGCCGAGGCCCTCGGCAATGAGTTCGTGGAAAGTGGAAAGCGGCGTGCGGTCGATGCTGCAGCGGCCGATGCCGTGCGGAATCACCAGGTCGATGGTGTCGCCCGCGCGCTTCTTGTCGTGGAGCGCCTCGGCAAAAACGGCATCGGCATCGAGGTCGCAGCGGGTCTTGAGGCCGTGGCGCGCGCAGAGCTCCTCAATACGACCGGGCAGTGCAGCATCGCAAACGCCGTGCAGGGCCGCGGCGCGCGTGATAATGCCCATGCCGATCGACACGCAGTTGCCGTGTCCGAGCTCAAAGTGCTCGCAGGCCTCGACGGCGTGTCCGGCGCTGTGTCCAAAGTTGAGGAGCTTGCGCTGGTTGGTCTCGCGCTCGTCGGCGACGACCACGGCGCGCTTGATGTCGATATTGCGGGCGATGATGAGCGCTACGCGGGCCACATCGCGGTTGAGTAGCTCAAGCGTAAGCGGGGTCTTCTCCAGTTCGGCGAAAAGCTCCGGGTCGGCGATCACGGCATGCTTGATGACCTCGCCGCAGCCGTCGGCGAACTGCTCGGGCGTGAGGGTGGCCAGGCACCCCACGTCGGCGATAACCACGCTCGGCTGCCAAAAGGCGCCGGCCAAGTTCTTGCCGGCAGCCAGGTCGATGGCGGTCTTGCCGCCCACCGACGAATCCACCATTGCGAGCAGGCTCGTCGGGATCTGCACAAACTTGCAGCCGCGCATGTAGGTGGCGGCCACAAAGCCCGTCACGTCGCCCACGACACCGCCGCCGAGTGCCACGATCACGTCGGAGCGCGAAAGCTCGTGCTCGGCCACAAACTCCAAAATGGCAACATAGGTTTCGGCGCGCTTATGGGCCTCGCCGGCCTCGAAGGTGCAGATGCTCACCTCGTAGCCTGACGCCTCCAGGCTCTGCTTAACGGGCATCTGGTAGAGCGGGCCCACGTTGGTGTCCGTCACGATGACGGCCTTGGCGCCGCCGGCAGTGGCGCGCACGAGCGGTCCCGCCTGCTCCAGCAAAAACGTTCCAACATGCACCTGGTAGGGGCGCGCAGTGTCGATATCGATGGTAATCGCCATAAGTTTCGGTCCTTTCGACCTGGCGTGATAGGTGGTCTAGTGGGAGGCCTCGTCGTCGAGCGCGCGCTTAATGCGGTCGCCCTCGGCAAGGAGATTCTCCAGATAGCGCTGGTCGCGGTCCTTGAGCGCACGGCTGTAGGCGCCAAGCGACTCGATCAGATGGTCAATCTCGAAGGCGAGCGCATCGGCGTCGTCGATCATGAGCTCGGACCACATCTGAGGATTGAGGTGCGCCACGCGGGTGAGATCGCGGTAGCTACCGGCCGAAAAACCGTGGTGGACCTGGGCGGTCGGGCTTTTGACGTAGGCGTTGGACACCACGTGCGCAAGCTGGCTCGTGAAGGCGATGACGCGGTCGTGCTCGGCGGCGCTGGTCACGCTGAACTTGCCAAAGCCCAAGGGGCGCACCATCTCGCGCACCTGGCCCAAAAGCTCCAGCTTGAGCGCATCGTCCACCGCGGGCGGTACGAGCACCAGCGGGGCGCCCTGGAACAGGTCGGCACGGGAGTGCGCATAGCCCGAGTACTGCGTGCCCGCCATGGGGTGCGCGCCCACAAAGTAAAAGCCGTGCTCGCGGGCAAGCTCAAAGGCGCGCTCGCACACGATGCCTTTGACGCCCACCGTGTCGATCACCACGGGGCCCATGATGGCGTCGGTGTCGGTGGCGTCGGCGAGCGCCTGGGCGTGCGCCTCGAGCCACTCGATGCATGCCTCGGGATAGCAGGCCAGGACGATGATGTCGCATTCGCCGAGTGTCTTATCGTTGAGCTCTCCGGCGACAGTGCCCATGCTGGCGGCCGTCATGACATCGTCATCGGGGTCCCAGGCCAGCACGCGGACGCCTGCCTGTGCATAGCCGCGGGCAAAGCTGCCGCCGATGAGGCCAAGGCCGACGATGCCGGCGCACTTGGGGCCGCCCTGGTTAACGCGCGCGTTTCTCACCGTACCCATGGCTACTCCATGGTCTCTTGGCAGACAACCTCGCGGATGGCTCGGATGCGGCGCATGGTGTCGTCGAACTGATCGGGGGTGAGGGCCTGGGCGCCGTCGGACCAGGCGCGGCTCGGCTCGTCGTGGACCTCGATCTCCAGGCCGTTGGCACCGCAGGCGGTCGCAGCGAGCGCCATGGGCTCAACGTAGCGGGTGTAGCCGGTGGCGTGGCTGGGGTCGGCGACGACGGGCAGGTGCGACAGGTGGTGCAGCACCGGCACGGCGTTGAGGTCGAAGGTGTTGCGGGTGCGGGTCTCGAAGGTGCGGATACCGCGCTCGCACAGGATGACGTTGTCGTTGCCCTCGCTCATGATGTACTCGGCGGCCATGAGCAGCTCGTCGATCGTGCCGGACATGCCGCGCTTAAGCAAGATCGGAGTCTGGGTCTTGCCGACCTCCTTGAGCAGGGGGAAATTCTGGGCGTTGCGGGCGCCGATCTGCATGACGTCAATCTTCTTGTCCAAGAAGACCTGTACGTCGCGTGGGTCCATGATCTCGGTGACGATCGGCATGTCGAGCTCGGCAGACGCCTCGCACAGCAGGTCGAGGCCGGCGGGGCCCATGCCCTGGTAGGCGTAGGGGGAGGTGCGGGGCTTGTAGGCGCCACCGCGCAGCATCGTGGCGCCGGCGGCCTTCACGCGGCGTGCGATGCGGATGAGGTTCTCGCCCTCGACGGAGCAGGGACCGGCGATGACCTGGAACTGGTCGCCGCCGATCTTGACGCCGTGGCCGCAGTCGATGACGGAATCCTCGGGGTGGAATTTGCGGTTGGCACGCTTAAAAGGCTCGGAGACGCGCTGCACGCGCTCGACGACATCCATAGACTCGAGCAGGAACGGGTCGATCTTGGTCGTATCGCCCACCAGGCCGATGATCGTCTCGTTCTCGCCGCGCGAGACGTCGGTCTTCAGGCCTTTTTTCTCAATCCAGCTGACGATATGGCTGACGGCCTCGTCGCTGGCGCTCTGCTTTAGAATTGCAATCATGGTGTGCCTCTCACCTCGATGGATAACTTTTGCAAAAACGGCCCGCATCGCGAGCCGTGTATATATGGTGCATGAGAGTTTATACTATCTGACTCGCTTTTGCCTTCTAAAGTGGGCCGTTGCGCCGCGTCTTCCTCGGAATTGCAAAGCTTTTTCTTTTATTTTGATAGCCCGTGGCGCACTTGGGTATAATGCCAAACGTTGGCCCTATTAGCTCAGGGGATTAGAGCGTCTGCCTCCGGAGCAGAAGGCCGTTGGTTCGAATCCAACATGGGGCACCATCGAACGTAAGACCGTCCGAACCTCGCATGGTCCGGGCGGTTTTTCTTATACCGACGCGACGTGATGGGACGTGGTATGGCAGCAACGGATATCGAGCGCGGACTCTCGACCGCCGAGGTCGAGGAGCGCATCGCCGCCGGTAAAATCAACCGCAACATGGAACTCAAGACAAAGTCGGTCAAAGAGCTTATCATCGAGAACCTCTGCACGCTGTTCAATTTGATCAACGTGGTCTTGGCTTTCCTGGTCATTTTGACCGGTTCGTTTAAGAATCTGACGTTCCTGTTCGTGGTGTTCCTCAATACCGCTATTGGCGTCATCCAGTCCATGCGTTCCAAGAAGATGGTCGATAAGCTCACGCTGCTGACCTCCAAGAAGGCCATCGCGGTGCGCGACGGCGCCGAGGTGGAGCTCGACCTGGACCAGATCGTGCTCGACGACATCATCCGCCTGGGGCGCGGCGACCAGATTCCCGCCGACGCCGTGGTGGTTTCGGGCGAGGCGCTCGTGAACGAGAGTCTGCTGACGGGCGAGAGCGACCTTATTAAGAAGCAGCCCGGTTCCGAGCTCATGAGCGGCAGCTTTATCGACTCGGGCCTGCTGCGCGCCCGCGTGATCCATGTCGGCGCCGACAACTACGTGGCCAAAATTAATAACGAGGCCAAGTACGTCAAAAAGGTTAATTCCGAGATCATGAATGCGCTTAATGCCATTGTGCGCTTTGCGAGCATCATCATGATCCCGCTCGGTTTAGCGTTGTTTGCCTCGAGCGTGAGCGAGCTGTGGGATGCCGCGGGAACCCCGGGCGATAGCGCGCTTTCGTGGTGCTTCTCCGAGCTGTTGGCTGGTCATGTGCCTTCGTCGGCGCTGCTGTCCACGGTGGGCGCCCTGCTGGGCATGATCCCCCAAGGCCTGGTACTGCTGACCTCGTCGGTGCTCGCCATCGCCACGGTGCGTCTGGCCCGCCGCAAGGTGCTGGCACAGCAGCTCTACTGCATCGAGACGATCGCTCGCGTCGACGTGCTGTGCCTGGATAAGACGGGCACCATCACGTCGGGCCGCATGGAGGTCGAGGGCACGTATCCGCTGCCGGTTGAGGGCGTGAGTCTAGGCGCCGGCCCGGACGAGGCGGCCGTTCCCGTCGATACCACGGTGCTCGATTTTGCGCTGGCTAACGTCGCGCGTGCGACTTCGGCCGATGCCAACGAGACCTGCCAGGCGCTTCTCAACTATTACGCCGACCGCCCGGTCGAGGTGTCTGAGCCGCTGTCGGTCATTCCGTTCTCGTCCTCCAAAAAGTGGAGCGGCGCGTCGTTTGCGCAGGGCTCCTATGTGATGGGTGCGGCGCAGTTTGTGCTCTCTGATCTGTCTCTTATACACATCTGACGCTGC
>CABSNA010000042.1 GCA_902478865.1 uncultured Collinsella sp. | reverse complement strand
TGTGTATAAGAGACAGGTTATGGACTTTACGACTAAGTCGCTCAAGAAGAAGTTCAAGGACAAACGCTTTGCCGCCGGCTGCTCGCGCGACGTGATTTCGCAGGGCGCCGAGATGTTGGGCTGGGAGCTCCCCGAGCTCTTTGACCGCACCATCGCGGCCATGCAGTCCTTCGCCCCCGACCGAGATACCTTCCAGGCCTAACCGTCAACGCCACCTAAAACCACCACAAAGGGGACAGGCACCTTTGTGGTGGTTTTTGTTTGCGCGGGCGTTAGGGACGGACCTGGCCGGTGCCGCGGAGCTTGTATTTGTAGGTGGTGAGGGCCTCGGCGGCGAAGGGGCCGCGGGCGTGGAGCTTTTGGGTCGAGATGCCGATCTCGGCGCCCAGGCCAAACTCGCCGCCGTCGGTGAAGCGCGTGCTGGCGTTGGCGTACACGGCCGAGGCATCGACCGCATCCAGGAAGCGCTCGCAAGCATCCGTGTCCTCGGCAACGATGGCCTCGGAGTGCATCGTGCCGTAGCGGTTGATGTGTGCGATGGCCTCGTCCTCGCTTGCCACGACCTTCACGCTCATCTCGAGCGCCAGGTACTCGCGACCCCAGTCCTCCTCAGTCGCGGCGACGTAGTCATCACCCTCGGCAAGCCCGGCATCGGCGCATGCGGCGCAGGTTGCCTCGTCGCCGTGAATGAGCACGCCGTGGTCGTGCAGCACGGCCACGACCGCGGGCAAAAACGCATCGGCCACAGCACGGTCGACCAGCAGCGACTCGGCGGCATTGCACACGCCTACGCGCTGGGTCTTGGCATTAACGATAATGTTGAGCGCCTTATCAAAGTCGGCGGATTCATGCACGTAGATGTGGCAGTTGCCCGTACCCGTCTCGATCACCGGCACGAGCGACTCGCGCACGCAGCGCTGGATCAGGCCTGCACCGCCACGTGGAATGAGTACGTCGACGATGCCGCGGAGCTTCATGAGCTCGCCGGTTGCCTCGCGATCGGTAGACTCGATCATCGACACGGCCTCGCGCGGGAAGCCCTTGGCCTCGAGCGCATCGGCCAGCAGCTCGGCGATCATGGCACACGAGTGATAGGCCAGCGAGCCGCCGCGCAGAATGCAGGCGTTGCCGGTGCGGATGCAGATGCCCGCGGCGTCGGCCGTCACGTTGGGGCGCGCCTCGTAGACCATAGCGACCAGGCCCAGCGGAACACTCACACGGGTCAGGTCCACGCCGCTTGCAAGCACGCGGTGGTCGAGCACGCGGCCCACGGGATCGGGCAGCTCGGCGAGCTTTTCCAGGCCGGCGGCCATGCCCTCGACGCGCTCAGGCGTCAGCAGCAGGCGATCGAGCAGTCCGGCCGTGGTACCCGCATCGCGCGCGGCGGACATGTCGAGCTCGTTGGCGGCGACGATGGAGTCGACACCGTTGCGCAGTGCTGCGGCCATGGCGCGCACGGCCTCCTGGCGCTGCTCATCGCTCGCCGTGGCAAGCGAGGCCGACGCTGCCTTGGCGGCAACGGCAAGATCGTGGACATACGTGGCTATATCGACCGACATGGGCGGCCCTTTCTCCTAGAAGTTTGCAACCATGGTAGCCGATTTGCGCATGACCCCGCCCGCGGCGGTAGAATTGGTCAACCCGAAACACCGCAACGAACGGAAGACTCACATGGCCCTCATCGCTTCGTACCACGTCCCCGGCCTTTACGTCGAGGACCACAGTATCGACGTCCCCCTTGACTGGCGCGGCCTGGAGCCGATGCTTTTGGCCGTCGGTAGCACCATGCGCCGCGGCGCTATGCCGGCACCAATCGCCGGCGCGCCCGAGAGCATCAAGCTCTTCTACCGCGTGGTTTGCGCGCCCGACCGCATCAACGACGATCTGCCGCTGCTCCTGTTTTTGCAGGGCGGCCCCGGCGGCGAGAGCCCGCGTCCGCTGTCGCCCACAAGCGACGGCTGGATCGAGGAGGCCGTCAAGCACTTCCGCGTGGTCCTTCCCGACCAGCGCGGCACCGGACGCAGTAGCTGCGTGGACGGACGCACGATCAAGGCACTGGGTGATCGCGCAACGGCCGCCGGCGCCGATACAGCACGCTCGCAGGCGGACTTCCTCAAGCGCCACCTCGCCAGCTCCATCGTGCGCGATTTTGAGTACCTGCGTCTAGTGGGCTTTGGCGGCAAGCCGTGGGTCACGCTCGGCCAGAGCTACGGCGGCTTTTTGACGCTGAGCTATCTGTCGCTCTTCCCCGAGGGCGTGGCGGCGAGCTTTACCTGCGGCGGCATTCCGCACGTGCCGGCGAGCGCCAGCGAGGTCTACGCGCACACCTTCCCACGCATGGCAGCCAAGACGCAGCAGTATTACGACCGCTACCCCGCCGACGTCGAGCGCGTGGCGACCCTGGCAGATGCGCTTGAGGAGCAGAAGCCCGCGCTGCCCGACGGCTCGCCAATGACGGTGGAGCGCCTGCAGCTTATGGGCAGCGACTTTGGCATGAAGCCGAGCTTTGAGCGCATGCATTGGATTATCGATCACGCTTTTGTTGACGGCGACGGCACGCTGACCTGCGGCGCCTCGGTATCTGACAGCTTTTTGATGCGCGCCTTCGAGCGCACCAACACGCGTATAAACCCGCTGTACTGGACACTGCAGGAGTTCATCTACGCCGACGGCGACACCATGCCCATTCGCTGGGCCGCAGCAGAAGAGAAGGCGCACCGCGCCGAGTTCGACACACTCGCGCGCCCGCTCATGTTTACCGGTGAAGCCATGTTCCCGTGGATGTTTGAGCAGATGCCCGAACTTAAGCCCTTCAAGCCCGCCATGGATCTGCTGATGGAAGACACCAGCTGGGACAAGATCTACGACCCGCAGCGCCTGGCCTGCAACGAGGTGCCGCTCCAGGCCGCAGTGTACTTCGACGACATGTACGTGGATTCGGGCCTGCAGCTCGATACGCTCAGCCGCGTTGGCAACTCGCATGCCTGGGTGACCAACGAGTTCGAGCACGACGGTCTGCACGGCAGCGTGGTGTTCAAGCGCCTCTTCGACGAAGCCCTCAACCGCGGAGACCTGCGTCAGATCTTCTAGCAAAGGAGTGTCCCCACCTGCCGGCACAAAAGGAACGTCCCCAAGTACCAGGTTAATGAAGTCATTGCAGAAAGAGGACGGAAAGCGAAAACGCCCCTAAGCGAGTGGCTTTAAATCGTAGGTCGAACAAAAGAAGCGAGCGCCGCCCAGAGCGAACAAGTTGGCATGAAAAAGGCGAGGCATAGACCTGATGGTCATGCCTCGCCTTTTGAATGACAAATTGTCGCTCTGGGCGGCGCGCAGCGTCGACCCGTTAGGCGAAGACGATCAAATTATCTCGGTGTATCGCCGGCTTCTCGGCCAGGTTAGCGAGCAGGCGGTTGCTGGCGATCTGGTCCTGGCGGCGGCCGGCGGCAAGTTCCAGCACGTCCGAATCGGCCTCGGCGATACCGCGGGCGACGACCATACCGCTCGGGTCGCACACATCGAGCACATCGCCCTCGGCAAACTGGCCATCGACCTCGCGAATACCCACCGCAAGCAGGGAAGAGCCACGACTGACCAGCGCCTTCGCAGCACCATCATCGACCGTCACCGAGCCATGCGCCTTGTCACCCAGCGCGATCCACAGCTTGCGGGGTGCGATGTCCAGACGCTCCGCCGGCGGATCGAACAGCGTGCCCACGCTCTCGCCGCGGGCGAGGCGCACGAGCGCATCGGGCTCCTCGCCCGAGCAAATCACGCTCTGAATGCCCGCCGTCATCAGGATGCGGCTCGCGCGGATCTTGGTAATCATGCCGCCCGTGCCCACCGATGTAGAAGAATCGCCCGCCGAGGCGATAATCTTGGCATCGATCTTATGCACGACAGGAACAAACTCGGCCGTGGGGTCCTCATGCGGATTGGCAGTATAGAGACCATCGATATCCGAGAGCGTCACGCACAGATCGGCAGAAACCAAGCAGCTCACAAGCGCCGCCAGTGTGTCGTTGTCGCCAAACTTGATCTCGTCGACGGTGACGGTATCGTTCTCGTTGACGACCGGCACCACGCCCAGTTCCACCAGGCGCAGCAGGGCGTCGCGCGCGTGCAGGTAGGACGTGCGGCGGGCCGTATCGTGGCGCGTGAGCAGCACGAGCGAGGTGAGCAGGTCGCGCGCATGGAACTCCTCGTCGTAGGCCGACGAGATGATGCACTGACCGGCCGAGGCGCAGGCCTGCAGGCTCGGCAGGTCACCGACCGGCTTGCGGTCGAAGCCCAACACGGGATAGCCACAGGCGATAGCGCCCGAGCTCACCACGACCAGACGCCAGCCGAGCTTGCGCAGCGCTGCGGCCTGATCGGCAAGTCCGCCGATAAAGGCGCGGTTGACCTTGCCATCGGCACCCACCACCGTGGACGAACCGATCTTTACCACCATCGTTTTATAAGAAGTCGTCATACGTCAAACCAATCAACTGTTCAGCGAACGGCCGAGCTGGCGGCTAAGGGAGCGTGACTCGCCCCTACCGCCCAAGGAATTAGTGAGCCCAGGGAAAGGCAGAGGCCGCGGCCATGTTCTTGCGCACGAGCTCGTCGCGCACCTGAGCCAGGCCCTGCTCCATGCCCACCACATAGGTCTGCGGGTACAGGAAGCGCTTGAAAGCTGCGTCAAGATGATCGAGCGCCCAAGCACAGCGCTCGCGCGCGTCCTGGATGCTCTCACGCGGAGCCACCGCACTGCCATCGCGCACGATCGGCACCAGCAGCTCGCGATACTCAAGTTCGGACACGTCGGTCACCAGGGCGGCATCATTCACGGCCACGAGGGTATTGCCGCGCGCGGCGCCCTCCCCCGCCAGATGGTCCTCGTCGTAGATCATGTCGCAGACCGGGCCGCCAAAGCCGTCGTAATAACGGCGCACGCGTTGCACACCCGGGATCGTGCGCTTGTAGGGCTGCTCGGAGAGCTTGACCACCGGCGTCCATGGATCTGCCTCGTTCGCACGGCGGGCGGAAAGCTTGTACACGCCGCCCAGCGCCGGCTGGTCATAGCAGGTCGCGAGCTTGGTGCCCACGCCAAAGCTGTCGATGGGCGCGCCCTGGTCGAGCAGCGACTGAATCGTGTACTCATCCAGATCGTTGGAAACCGAGATCCCCACATAGGGCAGGCCCTCGGCATCAAAACGGCCGCGAACATACTTGGAGAGCTTGGCGAGGTCGCCGGAGTCGATGCGAATGGCCGACAGACGCTCGCCCACCGCCTCCATCTCCTTGGCAACCGTAATGGCATGCTCGCAGCCCTCGCGCACGTCATAGGTGTCGATGAGCAGCGTACAGTTCTTGGGGCTCGACTTGGCAAAGGCGCGGAAGGCCTCGAGCTCGGAATCGAAGCTCATCACCCAGCTGTGCGCATGCGTGCCAAAGACGGGAATACCGTAGCGGCGGCCGGCGAGCACATTGGACGTAGAGGAGCAGCCGGCAACGTAGCTCGCGCGCGCAACGGCCAGGCCGCCATCGGGACCCTGGGCTCGGCGCAGGCCAAACTCCGCCACAGGGCGACCGTCGGCGGCGAGCACCACGCGCGCCGTCTTGGTGGCGACAAGCGTCTGGAACCCGACGATGTTGAGCAGCGCCGTCTCGAGCAGTTGGCACTCCAGCGCGGGGCCGGTGACACGCACCATGGGCTCGCGCGGAAAGACGAGCTCGCCCTCGGGCACGGCGTCGATGTTTACATGCGCACGAAAATCGCGCAGGTAGTCGAGGAATCCAGACTTGAACATCGCACCGCCAGCAGGGGCCTGGAGCGAGGCGAGGTAGTCGATATCCTCGGGCGTAAAGCGCAGATTCTCGACCAGCTCGGGCAGCTCGGCGGTGCCGCACATGACGGCATAGGCGCTGCCAAAGGGATGGTCGCGGTAAAACGCGGTAAAACAACCCTGCTCATTGGCCTTGCCGCTCTCCCACAGGCCCTGGGCCATAGTGAGCTCGTACAGATCGGTGAGCATTGCAATGTCGGTGGGATGCGAGATGTCGGTCAAAGCCATGGGGCGACCTTTCGGATGTGTGGTGCAGAATTTAAGGGTTGGACGAGAGCAGAGCATGCGGACATGACGCCCGATGCAAATCGGTTAGAGCAGGCCCATGCTGGTCAGGATCGTGTAGCCCATAAAGATGACAAACGCGATGAGGGCAAGGACAATGATGATTTTTTGAGCCGGCGCCATGCCAGGGATCTCGTTCTCGCCCGTAGGCTCCTTGGAGGTAACCATGCGCTGGGCAAAGGTCATCTCGTCACGGCTCGGCTTGGGCTCGACGGACTTGGGACGAGCGGCCTTTTTAGGCTGAGGTTTGGGCGCGGCTGGTGCAGGCTTCGCAGCAGCGGGCTTGGGTGCGGGCGCGGGCTTGCGCTCGGATGCGGCGTTCGAGGCGACCTCCTCGGCCTTCGCACGCTCGGCGCGCAGGGCAGCCAGCTCCTCACGCTCGCGACGGGCCTCTTCCCGAGCCTCGCGGCGGGCCTTCTCAGCGCGGAGCTCTTCCAACTCAGCGCGCTCCTCGTCGGACAATGGTTGGGACTCAAGCTCGGCCATGGTATAGCCCTTTCTTTTAAAAAAAGCCGCCGACACAATGTCAGCGGCTTATCAAATCCAAGGGTGGAGACGAAGGGAGTCGAACCCTCGGCCTCTGCCATGCGACGGCAGCGCTCTCCCAACTGAGCTACGTCCCCAGGACAAGTCGATATTTTACCTACGGCTCGCCAACTGTCAACGCCCAATAACCAGTCTTTTTGGGGCGCGGCTATTTTGGCAACTTTTCGAACAGGCGATCCTCTCGATGATTTTTTATCCCCGTCCCAGAAAAATCATCGACGAACGCACTACTTTGCGCTGGTAAGAACACCGGTGGTGTCGAAGGCCGGGGTGAAGCTCTCGTCTACCGCGCCGCCCTCTTGCCAGAACATCGTCGTAAAACCCAGGTCGTCGGCATGGTCGAGCACCTGCTCGTACTCCTCACGCGTCACGGCGCGTGCCAGGTCGCCGCCCTGCTCGCGCATGAGCGCATTGGGCGTGTACTGGTTCATAACCGAGATCGGCACGTCGCCCACCGTCTGCCACACCAGGTCCAGCACGCGACACGAATCGTCTGCATGCCCCGGAAGCACCAGGTGACGCACGATCATGCCACGCTTCATAAGCCCGCCCTCGTCCACCAACTCTCCCCCGCGGCGCTCGATCTCGCGCGCCATCTGGGCCAGACCCGACACGGCCACACGCGGGTAATCCTTTATATGGGAGAGCGACTGCGCAAGCCCGGCATCGGCATATTTAAAGTCGGTGAGCCACACATCGACCAGGTCGCCCAGCGCCGCCACGGCACTCGCGCGCTCGTAACCACTCGTGTTGTAGACGATTGGGATAACCAGTCCGCGCGCCCGTGCCGCGGCAATCGCGGCAGGCAACAGGTGCGCATAGTGCGTCGCCGTCACCAAATTGATGTTGTTGGCACCCTGGTCCTGCAGTTCCAGCATAATCTCGACCAGGCGCTCAGGCGAAATCTCAAGGCCAAAATTGCCGGTCGAGATCTCGTGGTTCTGGCAGTAGATACATTTGAGCGAGCAGCCGCTAAAGAAGATCGTGCCCGAACCGGCCTCGCCCGAGATAGGCGGCTCCTCCCACATATGAAGCGCGGCGCGGGCCACCTTGAGTGTGTCGTTAGCACCGCAGACGCCGTGCGCGCCCTCATCGCGCGCCGCACCGCAACGGCGCGGACACAAATGGCAGGCGGGCGAAAAAAGTTCGGTCAACGACGTCGGCATAAAACCATGCTCCAAAACAACGATTCAGCAGCTCAAACGTAAAGGGATCAACCCCACAGACGGCTCGAGCCCAAGGCGCCGTAATCGTCCGACACGATTTTTGTAATGTCAAGACTGGAATCGATAAAGTGCCGCTTTATGATGTAGGTATTCCGCCCCCCGCGGAGCAACTGGGTGAACCGTCGCGTTTATTTAGGGAGCCCACACAGTCGTACCTAGTACAGGTATCCTTCGTTGTTAAGGACGCTGGAACAGTCGATGAGGGCACCCACCTGTTTTAGGTGGGTTCATTTTCGTAACGTGGGGGGTGGTTTTCTTTTGCCGAAAATCACCATTACAGTCCATATGGATCCCCGCCGGCATCCCGACAAGCCATCGACAACATCCCAATATCTGGTAAGCGCGTGATTATCGCTGCGTGCAATTCCATGTACCCCCCTTGGTCGAGTATTATGGTTCGGCTATGCCCTTTGCGCATGGCGTTCTTCTGACCTTTTCCTTCGACGCTTGGCGGTTTTTAGATTCATGGCTTCATCCCCGAGCTACATACCGTACCTATGCGTGGCAGCGGCGGCCTTTATCACGACCTTCCTCGCGGTGCCCCTGGTCAAGCGCTTGGCAATTAAGCTCGATGCCGTCGACTATCCTTCTAAGCGCCGCATCAACACCAAGCCCATCCCGCGTTTGGGCGGAACGGCGGTGTTTTTGGGCCTGGTCGTCGCCTGCACTGTGCAAATCCTAGGCACCTGGTACCTGGGTTGGCCGCCCGTTTTGGTGCCCCACCCCCGTCTGCACATCAGCTACCCCATGCTGGCGCTCTCCTTTACCGTCATCTTTGCGACCGGCGCTATCGACGACGTCTTCCAGCTCACGCCCAAGCAAAAGCTGGCCGGACAAGTCCTCGCCGCGCTTATCGCCTGTATCGGCGGCCTAAAAATCGGCGTCATCGTCAACCCGTTTGCCCCCGGCGAGATCATGCTCGGATGGCTCGCCTACCCCATCACCGTAATCTATCTGGTGGCATTCACCAACATCATTAACCTCATCGACGGCCTCGACGGCTTGGCCACGGGCATCTGCGGCATCGCGTCGTTCACCATGTTTTCGATGGCCGTTCTCTCGGGCCGCATCGACGCCGCCGCGCTCTCCATTGCGCTCTTTGGCGCCTGTCTGGCCTTTTTGCGCTACAACTTCAACCCCGCAAGCATCTTCTTGGGCGACTCGGGGTCGCTGCTTCTGGGCTTTGCGCTGGGCTCCATCTCGCTGCTCAACGTGAGCCGCACCGCCGCACTCACCTCGCTTATCATCCCGCTCATCGTTGCCGGCGTGCCCATCATCGACACGTTTAGCGCCATTGTGCGCCGCAAGCGCGCCCACATTAGCATCGGGCAGGCCGACAAGGGCCACATCCACCACCGCCTGATCCAAGAAGGCTACAACCAAAAACAGGCCGTGCTGCTCATCTATGCCTGGTGCATCATGCTTTCGGCCGGCGCCGCCGCGATTAACCAGGTCGAGATGCCCATGCGTGTGCTCATCTTTACCGTGCTCGCCATTGGCTCGGCGGCCTTTGCCAAGCATCTGCATCTGTTTGAGCCCGTGCTGCGCCACCATTACAACAAGCGCACGCACGAGGACGAGCTCGTCACCCCCGACGACCCCGCTTTTAAGCAGGAGGAGCAGGCAGCCGAGGAGCGCAAAGAAGAGCGCCACCACAAGCTCTAGGGCCTGTCTCTTATACACATCTCCGAGCCCACGAGACGCTCATGAATCTCGT
>CABSNA010000041.1 GCA_902478865.1 uncultured Collinsella sp. | reverse complement strand
AGCGGTCGGGCATCTATTTTTTTGACTGTGTCAGCAGTCAAGACATGTGAGGAAGGAGATCGATGGGCACGACTTCCCCCAAGGCGGTCATCATGGACGAGACCGCCGTCAATCGAGCGATGACCCGCATCGCGCACGAGATTCTCGAGCGCAACGAGGGCTGTGAAGACCTCGCTCTGGTCGGCATCGTCACGCGCGGCGACCTTCTGGCAAAGAAGCTCGCCGAGGAGATCAAGGAGATCGAGGGCGTCGAAGTTCCGCTCGGCAGCCTGGACATCAGCTTCTACCGCGATGACTATGCGACCAATTTCGCTCCCGCGATCCACGCCACCAACATTCCCTTTAGCGTCGACGGTAAGCGCGTCGTGCTGGTGGACGACATCCTGTACACGGGTCGTACCATCCGCGCTGCTCTGGACGCCGTCATGGACCTGGGCCGTCCGAGCCGTATTGAGCTGGCAGTTCTCGTTGACCGCGGTCACCGTGAGCTCCCCATCTCGCCGGACTTTGTCGGCAAGAACGTTCCCTCGTCGCATGAGGAGAACGTGCACCTATATATGAAGGAAGTCGACGGCCACACCGCCGTCGAGATTAACGACGTCGCGCCGGGTTCCCACGTGGGCTCCGCGCCGCTGGGAGGTGAGTAGTACCGTGGCGTTCAACCATAAGCACCTGATCGACATTACCGAGTACTCCGAAGAGGACATCAAGCTCATCCTCGAGACCGCCAAGGCGTTCTCCGAGGTCAACGAGCGTGCGATCAAGAAGGTCCCCACGCTCAAGGGTAAGACCATCGTCAACATGTTCAACGAGCCCTCGACGCGCACCCGTAGCTCCTTCGAGCTCGCCGAGAAGCGTCTTTCGGCCGACAGCCTCAACTTTGGCGGCTCCTCGACCTCTACGGTCAAGGGCGAGAGCCTCGTCGACACCGTCGAGACCCTCAACGCCTATAAGATCGACTGCATCGTCGTGCGTGATAAGCACGCCGGCGCGCCCTACATCGTCACGCAGAACTCGCCCGCGAGCGTCATCTGCGCCGGTGACGGCAAGCACAACCACCCCACGCAGGCTCTGCTCGACCTGTATACCATCTGGGAGCACAAGGGTGACTTCCACGGTCTGAAGGTTGCCGTCGTCGGCGACATCTCCCACTCCCGCGTTTGCGGCTCGCTGATCCCCGCGTTGAAGATCATGGGCTGCGAGACCTACGCCGTCGCCCCCGGCACGCTGCTGCCGCCGGCGCCCGAGGTTCTGGGCTGCGACCACGTGACGAGCGACCTCGATTCCGTCCTGCCCGAGCTGGACGTCGTCTACATGCTGCGTGTACAGCAGGAGCGCCTCGAGGGTGCCCCGTTCCCGACCATTCGCGAGTACCACAAGCTCTTCGGCCTTACCAAGGATCGTGAGAAGCTCATGAAGCCCGACGCGATCATCTGCCACCCGGGCCCCATCAACCGCGGCGTCGAGTTCGACTCCTATATGGCCGACCACCCGCAACGCTCCGTCATCCTGGAGCAGGTCTACGCCGGTATCTGCGTGCGTATGGCTATCCTGTATCTGCTGCTTGGAGGTGCCGATAATGGCCTTGCTTCTTAAGAATGCCCACGTCGTCGACCCGTCCGTCGAGCTTGACGGTGTCGTTGACGTCCTGATTGACGGCGACAAGATCGCCGAGGTCGGCGAGAATCTCGCCGTCGAGGGAGCCGAGGTTCGCGACCTTTCCGGCAAGTACCTCGTCCCCGGCCTGGTGGATATGCACGTTCACCTTCGCGAGCCCGGCTACGAGGTCAAAGAGGACATCGAGAGCGGCACCCGCGCAGCTGCAAAGGGCGGCTTTACTGGCGTGTGCTCCATGCCCAACACCGATCCCGTTACCGATAACGGTACCGTCGTGGAGTTCGTCAAGTCCCGTGCTGCCGAGGTCGGTCACTGCCGCGTCTATCCGTCGGGCGCTATGACCCGCGGTCTTAAGGGCGAGGCCATGTCCGAGATGGGCGATATGGTCGCCCACGGCGCCGTCGCCTTCACCGACGACGGTCGCGGCGTGCAGGGCGCGGGTATGCTCCGTCGTTGCATGGACTACGGCAAGATGTTCGGCAAGGTCTTTATGAGCCACTGCCAGGACGAGGACCTGGTCGGCCATGGCCAGATCAACGAGGGCAAGGTCTCGACCCGTCTGGCTCTCGAGGGCTGGCCGGCTGCCGGCGAGGAGCTCCAGATCGCTCGCGACATCGAGATCGCCAAGCTGACCGGTGCCAAGCTGCACATCCAGCACATCTCCACCGCCCATGGCCTGGAGATCGTGCGTGCCGGTAAGGCCGCTGGCGTTCAGGTCACCTGCGAGGCCACCCCGCACCACATGTTCCTGACCGAGAACGACCTGGACGAGACCTACAACACCTCGCTCAAGGTCAATCCGCCGCTGCGTACCGAGGAGGATGCCGAGGCCATCCGTCAGGGCGTCATCGACGGCACCGTCGACGTTATCGTCACCGATCACGCTCCTCACACCCCGTGGGAGAAGGCCCGTGAGTTCGAGCTTGCGCCCTTTGGTATGATCGGCCTCGAGACCTCGCTGTCGCTCGTACTCACCGAGCTGGTCAACACGGGCAAGATGAGCATGGGCCGCATGGTCGAGCTCATGGCCATCAAGCCGCGTGAGATCCTGGGTCTCGACCAGGTTCAGGTCAAGGCGGGCTCCGTTGCCGACCTGACCGTGTTCGACCCCTCCGCAACCTGGACGGTTGGCGAGGACGGTTACGAGTCGCGCGCCGAGAACTCCGGTTTTGCCGGCCGCACGCTCACCGGTCGTGCCACCGATGTGTTTGTCGGCGGTAAGCAGACGCTTGCCGACGGCTGCATCTGCTAGCATAGCCTTATCGCTTTTGTGCGCGGCGCCCTTGCGGTGCCGCGCTTTCTATTAGTTTGGACCATGCAACCGCATGGGGGATTGGAGCGTCTATGCCCACACCTTCCACTGCACGCATGCACGACTTCGAGGTCGTCTCGAACCGGGAGATTGCCGACGGCATCTTCTCGCTCGTCATCTCGGCCCCCAAGCTTGCAAGTGCGCTCAAGCCCGGTCAGTTTGTGAACATCGCCGTACCCGGCGATGCGTCCTCGCTGCTTCGCGTGCCCCTCAGCTACTACCGCGCCGACGCCGAGGCTGGCACCGTCGAGCTGTGGTACGCCGTCGTGGGCGACGATACCCGTCGTTTGTCCCAGATGGGCCCTGGCTCCACCTCTAACCTGCTGGGCCCCGGTGGCCGTGGCTGGATGGTACCCGAGGGCACCAGGAAGGCCCTGCTCGTCGCCGGTGGCATCGGTGTTCCGCCCGTGCTGTGCCTTGCCGGTATGCTTGCCGAGCAGGGCGTGGATGTTGACGTGTGCCTGGGCTTTGGCACCGCTTCCAAGGCCGTGGGTGTCGATGAGTTCCGCTCGCTGTGCGATACGGTCAACGTTTGCACCGACGACGGCTCGCTCGGCACGCACGGTTTTTGCACCGATCCTGCCGCCGAGCTGCTCGGCGAGGGCGGCTACGACTATGTGGCCAGCTGCGGCCCCGCTGTCATGATGAAGAAAGTCGCCGCCGCTGCCGCCGAGGCCGGTGCGTACTGCGAGGTGTCGCTTGAGCGTATGATGAGCTGTGGCTTTGGCGCCTGCAACACCTGCAATGTCGAGACGGTCGACGGTATGAAGGGTGCTTGCATGTGCGGCCCCGTGTTCGATGCTTCCAAGGTGGTGGTCTTCTAGTGGGTACCGTGAACATGGCCGTCGATTTCGGCGGCGTCAAGATGCAGAACCCCATCAACACCGCAGCCGGTACCTTTGGCTACGGCTGGCAGTTCCAGAACTTTTTTGATGTTTCCCAGCTGGGCGCCATCACCACCAAGGGCTGCGCTGCCGAGCCCTGGCCCGGCAACCCCGCGCCCCGCATGGCCGAGATTCCCGGCGGTATGATCAACTCCGTGGGCCTTCAGAACCCCGGCGTGGCCGCCTTTGCCCGCGAGTCTGGTCCGTGGCTCGAACAGCTGTCCAAGGACGGCTGTCAGGTCATCTGTCAGGTTGCCGGCCACTCCGTTGACGAGTTTGTCCGCGCACTCGAGATGTATGTCGAGCTGTGCCCCTGGGCTGCCGGCTACGAGATTAACGTGAGCTGCCCTAATATCGCCGCCGGCGGTGCCGCCATGGGCTCCACGCCCGAGGGCGCCTCTTCCGTTATGGCTGCCTGCCGCAAGGTGACCGATAAGCCGCTGTTCGTGAAGATGGCGCCGGTCAACGTCGCCGAGATCGCCAAGGCGCTCGAGGCTGCCGGCGCCGACGGCCTTTCGGTCATCAACTCCATCCAGGGCATGGCTATTGACGTGCACACTCGCAAGTCCCGCGTGGCCAAGCCCAAGGGTGGCCTTTCGGGCCCGCTGTGTCACCACATCGCCGTGCGCATGGTCTGGGAGGTCGCCCAGGCCGTCGATATCCCCATCAACGGTGTCGGCGGCGTCATGACGGGCGAAGATGCGGCCGAGTTTATCCTGGCCGGCGCCACCTGCGTGTCGGTCGGCATGGCCAACTTCGTCGATCCGTGCGCTTCGATTAAGATCGCGCACGAGCTCGAGGCCTGGGCGGAGTCCCAGGGCGTGAAGGACATCAACGAGCTGGTAGGTGCTTTCGAATGCTAGAGACCGATGCCCGCGACCGCGTTATCGTCGCCCTCGACTGCGACCGTGAGCGTGCGCTCGAGCTCGCCCACGAGCTTTCTGGTCATGCCGCCTGGCTCAAGGTCGGCATGACGCTCTATTACGCCGAGGGTCCTGAGATCGTCAAGACGTTCAAGGATTTGGGCTTTAAGGTCTTCCTTGACCTTAAGTTCCATGACATTCCGCATCAGGTTCGCGGTGCCGCCCGTTCGGCCTCGCTTGCCGGTGCCGACCTGCTCTCGGTTCACGGCTTGGGTTCGGGCGCCATGCTTGCTGCCTGCCGCGAGGGTGCCGAGGAGGCGCGCGAGGACCGCGCCAAGCTCGTCGCCATCACCGTTCTCACGAGCATGAATCAGGATGCCTTGAGCGAGATCGGCGTCGAGTCGCCCGTGGCTGAGGAGGCCGCCCGCCTGGCAAAGCTCGCTCAGGCCAACGGCATCGATGGCATCGTGTGCTCGCCGATGGAGGCTCACGACATGCGTGAGCTGCTGGGTCCTGATGCCCTCATCGTGACTCCGGGTGTGCGTCCGGTGGGTGCCGCCCTTGGTGATCAGTCCCGCGTGGCGACGCCTTCCCAGGCTATCGAGCGCGGCGCAAGCCACATTGTGGTGGGCCGTCCCATCACCGGCGCCGACGATCCGGTTGCCGCCTTTGACGCCATTGTCGCCGAGCTGGTCGAAAACGTCGCGTAAAAGATTCCCCTAAGTCACCACTTTTGGGTCTCATTAGCACAAAATAGCCCCTGTGCCTGCGTAAACTTTCCCATCCTTTGTGTGGAATCGCAGGTCAGGGGCTTAACTTTGGGCGCAGTATATTGCACTTTTTGCGGGTATCGTCTAACCTATGGAGCCGCGATTGGGCATTTTGTACGTTCTACGTGCTAAAATGCCAATTATTGAATCAGATATAACCCAACTATTTGGAGGTTCGAATGGCACTCCCTCAGCTTACCGATGAGCAGCGCAAGCAGGCTCTTGAGAAGGCTGCTGCCGCACGTCACGCCCGCGCTGAGCTTCGCGAGCAGATCAAGAAGGGCGAGAAGTCCCTCGAGTCCGTGCTCAACTCCGATGACCCCATCGCTTCCCGCATGAAGGTTTCCACCCTCATCGAGTCTCTCCCTGGTTATGGCAAGGCCAAGGCCGCCAAGATCATGGAGGAGCTCGGTATCTCCGCTACCCGTCGCGTCCAGGGCCTCGGCGTCCGTCAGCGCGAGCAGCTCCTCGAGCAGCTGACCAAATAAGTGAGCGCTCAGGATTCCAAGCTCTTTGTGATTTCTGGACCGTCAGGCGCAGGCAAGGGTACGCTCGTCACTCGTGTGCGCGAGCGCCGCTCGAATCTGGGCCTGACGGTTTCGGCTACCACGCGAGCACCACGCAAAGGTGAGGTCGACGGCGTCAACTACTTTTTTCTGACGCGCGAGGAGTTCGACCGCCGCGTGGCAAACGGTGAGTTTGTTGAGTGGGCCGAGGTCCACGGTAACTGCTACGGCACGTTGGTGAGCGAGGTCCAGTCCAAGCTCGCCTCTGGTTCGTCTCTCATCTTGGAGATCGATGTCCAGGGTGCCCTGCAGGTGAAGGAGCGTTTCCCCGAGGCCGTGTTGATCTTTATCAAGCCACCTTCGCTCGAGGTGCTTCGCGAGCGTCTAGTCGGTCGCGGTACCGAGACGCCCGAGACGATTGAGCTGCGTATGGCAAACGCCGCCGATGAGCTTGCCCTTGCCGACCGCTACGACGACGTCGTGGTGAATGACGATCTCGACCGCGCGACCGATGAGCTCGTTCGCGTTCTCGATATGCATGAAAGGATCTGAGGTCCGTGTCCGTTGTAAAGCCTTGCATTGACGATCTTCTGGAGAAGACCGATCACAACCGCTTCCTGCTCGCTTCGCTTGCCTCCAAGCGCGCCTGCGACATCAATAGCATGCTGCGTGGCCAGCACAACCGCGTGCTTGCCGTCCAGGATGTCGATGACATCACCATCGGGCTTTCCGGTGCCGATACCATTTCGATGGCTATGGATGAGATTGTCGACGGCGACATCTCTTACGACGAGGCCCGTTATGAGAAGGCGCTCGGCCACAAGGTTGCTGAAGCCTAAATGGCGGCTCGCGTCTGCCTGGTCCACTATCACGAGGTTGGACTGAAGGGTAAGAACCGCGCACATTTTGAGCATATCCTCATGGATAACATCAAGGCGGCCTTGGCCGCCTTTTCCGTGAATGCCGTGTCTCGAATTTCCGGTTATATCCTCGTGACCTTTAACGAGCATCAGGCCGACGAGGCGGTGCGTGTCATTCGCACCGTTCCCGGCGTTGCTCGTGTGTCTTTGGCGTATCACACCAACCGCGACCCGCAGGAGTACTGCGCCGCCGCCGTGAAGGCGCTGCACGAGTTTGGTTCCTTCGATTCGTTTAAGGTGCACGCCAAGCGCTCCAATACTGACTATGAGCTCACCTCGATTGACATCAATCGTCAGGTGGGCGAGGTGTTGTGCGAGGCGTTTCCTGATAAAAAGGTTCAGATGCACGATCCTGACGCTATGGTGCACGTACTGGTGGTCCAGGGTAGCGTCTACGTGTATGCGCGCTCCGAGCGCGGTGTGGGCGGTCTGCCGGTGGGTTCTGCCGGCAAGGTCGTGACGCTGCTGTCGTCGGGTATCGATTCTCCGGTGGCGACCTGGATGCTCGCGCGTCGCGGCGCGGTGTGCGTGCCGGTACATTTCTCCGGTCGTCCGCAGACGCCCGATACGAGCGAGTATTTGGTGCAGGACATCATCCGTGCGCTTGAGCCGGGTGTCCAGATCGGCCGCCTGTACGTGGTGCCGTTTGGTGACTGCCAGCGTGAGATTTCGGTCACCTGTCCCAGCAACCTGCGCGTGATCATGTATCGCCGTATTATGTATTCGGTTGCCGAGCGCATTGCGCATATCGAGGGCGCCAAGGCCATCGTGACGGGCGAATCGCTTGGGCAGGTTGCCTCCCAAACGCTTGAGAATATCATGGCCGTCAACGAGGCCGTGAAGATCCCCGTGTTCCGTCCTCTCATCGGTTCGGACAAGCAGGAGATCATTGCGCGTGCCGAGGAGATCGGTACGTTCGATATCTCGACCGAGGCGGCGCCCGATTGCTGTACGCTTTTTATGCCGCGCCGTCCCGAGACGCACGCCAAACTCGATGCCGTGCATGAGGCCTGGGAGTTGTTCGATCACGAGGAGATGATCGAGCGCCTGCTCAAGCAGACCGAGTATATCGACTTCGAGAGCAATACGTATAAGGCCCCTAAGACCTTAAAACGCAAACATTCGGAGCTTGCTCCGCGTGAGATTTACCAAGATCACGAGTAATTTTGTGCATAGACCGACGATGCGCCTGCATCGTCGGTCTTTTGCTATCTGGGCATTTTGCGGCTAAGTGTTCATTTGCTGACGTGTGCCTGAATAAATGGACAGATTTGTGCAAGGTTTTGGTCGGTTTTTGGTTTGACCGCTAAAACCGGTTTTGGAGCGTGGCTGTTGCAGGGCTCCTTTCCTGACACGATGGTGTTGGGAGGTTTTGCTATGGCGCAGCGCGAACAACACGAACGGGTCAAACGGATGGACCGCTTGGCGGACAAGCTGCTCGGTCATAAGGCAGTGGTGATGGCGATACTGGTCGTCATTGCGATGGCGAGCGGCTTGGCGATGGCGAACCTTGGCGGCGGTGCCGGTGGTGTGTCGTTTGAGCGCACTGACGGTACGGGCTCGTTGGTGGAGCCGGGATCCGGTGATGCCTCGAGCGGAAAGACATCCGAAGGTTCTTCGACTAAGGCTTCTGCCGCGGCAGAGGTCTATGTCGATGTCGATGGCGCCGTTGTGTCGCCCGGTGTATACAGGCTCAAAGACGGGGCACGGGTATCCCAGGCGATCGATGCCGCCGGCGGGCTGGCGCCCGAGGCTGACGTTACGGGGCTTAATCGGGCATCTAAGGTCACTGATGGACAAAAAATCCATGTTCCAACTGTAGGGGAGCAGCAGGCGTCCATTGCGGAAGCCGGTGTTGATGGTGGGGCTTCCACATCATCGGGCGTGAGTGGCGCAACAGGCCTAGTAAACATCAATACGGCAAGCGCGGTAGAGCTGCAGACGCTCTCGGGCATCGGTCCCTCCATGGCCCAGTCGATTATCGATGAACGGACAAAGAACGGTGCTTTTGCCTCGGTTGACGATCTGATGCGTGTGTCGGGAATCGGCGAGAAGAAGCTTGCCAAAATCAAAGATTGCATCTGCGTATGAGTGCGACCGAGCGCGAGCGTGTGATGCCACCGCGGCCCCTGCTTCCGTGGACGATGGCCTTGTGTGTCGGCATGTGCATGAGCTGCGCCTTGGTGCTCAACGTGGCCGCTGATGCGCTGCTGAGGGAGCGGGCGCCGGCGGTCGGGCTGCTATGGGCCATTCCCGTTGCGGCGGCGGTATTCGTTGTGCTGGCTCAATCTTGTGCGCGGCTTGCCCCTTTGAAGCGGTGGTTGTATGCCGCGTCCGTCGGTCTCGTGGCGGGAGCGGTCGTCTCGGCGTGGTGGGCTGTGGGTGCGCTCAGCGCCTCGAAGGCGCTCGACGGTCGAGCGGCAAGCGGCCTCGAGTTTATCGTGCAGGGCGATCCATCCATAAACGACGACGTGTATTCCTATACCTGCGAGGCACGCGCGGACGGTAAGAACTTGGCAACGGTTCGCCTATCGTGCGACCGCGAGCTCAAGGTCGGGGCGCACGTGCGTGTTATCGGTCGCGTTTCACGTTTTGAGAACGATGCGTATGGACGATCGCGCGTGCTCCGAGGCGAGGTGCGCAAGGTTAAAGTCGTTCGGATTGTGTCGGCCGATGAGGGCTCTCCGGGACCGCTGCTTCGGCTGCGAAATGGGCTGCTTGCGTCCATCGCGCCTGCGACCGACCCGGCGCGTGCGCTCATAGCCGGTGTC